>JBCBME010000219.1:0-4884 GCA_039822945.1 Pseudomonadota bacterium | reverse complement strand
GTCGTCTCTGGCCCTGCCGAGTATGTGGTGATCAACAAGCTGACCAATGCCACGCCCATCGTGGGCCTCGGCCGCCCCGACTACCATTGCGCCATCGTTGTGCGTGCCGACAGCGGCATCAACACGGTCATGGATCTCAAGGGCAAGCGCGTGGCGTTTGGCGATATCGGGTCCACGTCCAACATGCTGTGCCCGATGCAGGTTCTCGCGGATTACGGCCTCGACCCCATCGACGACATCGAAAAGACCCACACCAGCCGGAACATCGCTCACGAAGCGCTGAAGAACGGTGATGTGGACGCACTCGGTTCAAACGCGGGCTCATGGCTCAACGTGCGCAACAAAGAGACCGACCTGCCCTACGGCTTCTTCAAGATGATCGCACGCTCGGGCGACCTGCCCAATGACATGATCATGGTGGGCGCGCATGTGCCGACGGACGCGGCAACCGCCGTCCAGCAGGCCATCATTGCCAACAAGGACAGCATCATCGCTGGCATCACGGCCCATGAAGAGAACGACAAGTATGTCGGCATGGACCTCGTGGAGATCGAAGACAGCGCCTATGACTACGTGCGCTCGATGTATTCGAACGCGGGTTTCCCGCAGTTCGACAACTTCATCGGTGAGTAATCCAGGCATCGAAACGCTGGTTGCGCCCGCGCGGCCAGATCTGACCGGGGCAGAGCAATCTGCCCCGGTCTTGCCCGTTGATTTGCGCGTGTCAGAGCTGGCAAAGAGCTTTGCCGGGACGCCAATCTTCTCGGGCGTGTCTTTCGGGCTCTCGCGAGGCGAAGCGGTGGCCATCGTGGGGGCAAATGGGACGGGAAAGTCCACCCTTCTGAGATGCCTCATGGGGCTCATCCCCGCCGACGCCGGGGCGATTGACGTGCTCGGGACGCAAGTGCGTGTGGCCTCGCCATCCGCGCTTCGGACGATGCGGGCACAGATGGGGCTCGTAAGTCAAAAGCATAACCTCGTCCCGCGCCTTTCGGTGTTGTCGAACGTGATCCAAGGGCTCCTCGGACAAAAGCCGGGGATCCGGCACTGGAGCCAGAGCTTTGCACCCACGCCCTCCCGCGAGGCGGCGATGGATGCGCTGGAGAAAGTCGGCCTCGGCCATCTTGCGTCGCGTCGGGCAGATCGGCTGTCTGGCGGACAGTCGCAACGGGTGGCGATTGCACGCGCGCTCGTAGGCCAGCCCAAGATCCTGATCGCGGATGAGCCAACGGCATCTCTCGATCCTGCAGCGGGCGAGGACGTCATGGATCTCTTCTTCTCCCTTGCCCGGAAGGAAGGCGTCACGGTGATCTTCATTTCGCACAACATCGAACACGCACTGAAGTACGGCGACCGCGTTCTGGGCCTTGCAGGGGGTGGCATGCCGCTTGATGCGCGGGCGGAGAGCCTGAGTGCGGTGGACCTGCGGGGGCTTTATGACTGACGCCTCGCTCCCAGCGCGCTACGATCGACCCTCCGCGCTCGCGTTCCTTGGCTATGCCGCGGGTGTCATCATCATTTTGTGGTCTTTCGCGGGGGCTGGCTTCTCGATCGAGAAGGTCATCTCCTCCCCGCCGCGCTTCGCAGACTTCCTCGATCGGGCCTTTCCCCCCAATCTCGAGCCCAAGGTGCTCGCGCGTCTCGGTTGGAAGATGCTCGAGACGCTTCAGATCGCGCTAGCGGGCGCGGTGATCGGCGTGATTGTTTCCGTCCCCGTGGCGCTCATTGCTGCGCGGGGGCTCATCGCGCCGCCCTGGATCAATCAAGTGGTGCGCACCGTCCTAGGCTTCATTCGCGCGGTACCAGATATCGCTTGGGCGCTCGTCTTTGTGGTGGCGGTGGGCCTCGGGCCCTTCGCCGGGATGCTCGCAATCGCAATCGACACGATCGGCTTCTGCGGCCGGTTTTTCGCCGACGATATGGAGGCCGCCGATAAAGGCCCCTCAGAAAGCCTGACCGCCACAGGCGCGCGCAAGATCGACGTGGTCGCCTGCGCGACCATCCCTGCTGCGATGCCTGCCTTTATTTCCACGTCGCTCTTTGCGACCGAGAAAGCCGTGCGATCCTCCACGATCCTTGGCCTCGTGGGCGCGGGCGGCATCGGGATCGAGCTCAAGGTGGGCTTCGACCTTTTCGACTACCCCACCGCCATGACGGTTATCTTGATGATCGCCGTCGTGGTCATCGCCATTGAACAACTCTCGGGCTGGGCCCGCACAAAGATCATCGGAGAACAGCGTTGAGGACGGATACGGCAGATCAGCATTGGAATACGATCTGGGACGGGATTGAAGCGGGCTCAAAATGGCTGACGCCTGAACCCGATGTGAAGCGTTGGGCGGAAGGTCTGGCGCCCGGGTCGACTATTCTGGACCTCGGCGCAGGCGTGGGGCGCCACGCCCTGTCGCTTCAGACTGCGGGCTTTGCCCTCACCGCGCTTGATGCCGCGCCAGAAGGTCTGGCGGAGATCGACAAGGCCGCAAGCGATGTCAAAACCGTTCTGGGTCGCATGGATGCCCTGCCCTTCGATGATGCGGTATTCGACCATGTCCTGAGCTGGAATGTGATCTATCACGGGGACGAAACCGTGCTCCTCAACACGATCAGCGAGGTGCGCCGCGTTCTGAAGCCCGGCGGCACGTTCCTTTTGACGATGCTCTCCAAGCGCCGCCTCTGGGTCGACCGCGAAAAGCTCAATGGCCCGCAGGAAATCTCTCGCAATACATGGGTGTTCGATGAAGACATGACCGACAAGCGCCATCCGCACTACTATTGCAGCGCGGTGGAGATGTTGGCCCTCTTCCAGGGCTTCGAGGTGATGTGGATGGAAGATCGCGAACATGAGCGGCCCGGATCGTGGCACTGGCATCTGATCCTGGAGCGACAGGCATGATGCAGACTTTCGTGGGGGCGGAGGTTTACCTGCCCTCAGAGATCGCGACCACGACCGTCACGGTCGTGGACGGCGACATCGTGGAGATCGGGGGACCGGTTCAGGGGCAAGAGATTGACGCGCGAGGCAAGATCCTCGCGCCAGCGCTGATTGATGTCCATGGAGACGCCTTCGAGCGGCAGGTCATGCCGCGTCCGGGCGTCTTTTTCCCGATGGAAACAGCGGTGCTGGAAACCGACCGGCAGCTCGCCGCAAACGGTATCGCCACAACCTATCATTCCATCACGCTGAGCTATGAGCCCGGTTTGCGCAGCGTCGAACGCGGACGCGCGATGATGCAAGCGATCCTTGATCTGGCGCCGCGTCTCACCGTGGAAAACCGGTTTCAACTTCGCTGGGAGACGTTTGCATTTGAGGCGCTGGAGACCCTCGATTGGGCAATGGAGGCGCCCCTGACGCCCTCGCTTGCGTTCAATGATCACCTGTCGATGGCCATGCGGAGCGCCGACACCGTGATGCAGGAGCGCCTCTTTGAGCATAGCCCGGACTTCAAGGTGATGGATCTCAGCGATGCGGCCTTGTTCGAAAAGCGCTACCGCAAGCATACGGAGCGCTCGGGCCTCGACTACGATGCGCACAAGATCCTGGTTCACGAGGTCTGGGAACGGCGTCCGGAGGTGGTAAAGACGGTTGAAGAGGTCGCCACGAAGGCCCGCGCGAAGGGTATCCCCATGCTCAGCCACGATGACACGCAGGCCGAAACCCGCAGATTTTACAATGCACTAGGCGCCACGACCTCCGAATTCCCCATGACGATGGGCCCTGTTGAGGAGGCCCGTGCAGCGGGCGACATGATCATTTTTGGCTCACCAAATGCCGTGCGCGGCGGGAGCCACATTGGCTCCCTCGGGGCGGCGGACATGGTGGAAGCCGGGCTCTGCGATATGCTGGCCTCGGACTACTACTACCCTGCGATGCTGGCCGCCGTGGATCGTCTCGACCGCGAAAGGCGGGCGGACCGGCTAACGCTTTGGTCGCTCGTGTCCGGCGGGCCAGCCAAGGCCATGGGGCTCCATGATCGAGGTGAGATCAAAGTGGGCAAACGCGCGGATCTCGTCCTCGTTGATTGGCCCGAGGGCCACACCCCGGCGATCCAGGGCACTTGGGTCGCCGGACGCGCGGCCTATCGCGCCAAAGCGCAGGCATGATCCAGCGAGACCACCTCCCCGCCATGGGGCTCGGTATGTCTCAGATCATGGGGTACGGCGTGCTCTACTACGCCTATGCCATTCTGCTGCCAGAGATGGCCGGACCGCTCGGGCTCTCGCTCTCGGGTATCTTTGGGGTCTTGTCGGTGGCGCTTTTCCTGGGCGGATTTCTGTCCCCTGTGGCCGGCATCCTGACGGACCGTTTTGGTGGGCGCTTCGTGATGACAGGCGGCGCCTTCATCGCAGGGCTTGCGACGATGACCCTTGCGCTCGCCGAGGGGCGCGTCAGCCTTTTTGCAAGCATCCTGCTGATGGAAGCGGCAGCGATGTTTGTGCTCTACCCGGTCGCCTTCGCTGCGATTGCGCGGCTTGATCTAAGCATCGCGCCCCAGCGCTCGATCACGATCATCACGCTCTTTGGCGGCGTGGCCTCCACCATCTTTTGGCCCCTGACGCTTGCCGTCTACGAGGCCGTAGATTGGCGGCTGACATGGGTCATCCTCGGGGGTCTCTACTTGGTCATCTGCGTCCCGCTTCACTGGGTCAGCCTCGCCGGGCGGGAACGGGATGCCAACACGACACAAAAGTCAGCTGCGCACGACTGGCCTGAGCTGACGGGCAAGGCCAGACGGACCGGCATGGTCTGGATGGTCACATCTTTCGTCTTCTCCGGCTACCTGATGGGGGCCGTGATGACGCTCTGGGTCACGAATGTTCAAGATTTGGGCCACAGCGCGGCTTTGGCGGCACTCGCAGGCGCGGTGATCGGTCCATTCAAAACAG
>JBCBME010000218.1:0-4884 GCA_039822945.1 Pseudomonadota bacterium | reverse complement strand
CGATCGACAAAGTGTCGAAAGCCTACGAGGCCAAGGGGCTCTAGAGCGCTCAAACGGCCCCGAAGCGCCTGATCTGGCGGCAAAATGGCGAAAAATGAGTCCGGTGCGCAACGATCAGGCGGGATTTTGCCACTTTGGCGGGCACTGGGCTTTGTGAGCGGGCGCGCTCTGCGCTAAGCACGCGGTCGTGTGTGCAAGGAGACGAGCATGATGCTGAAGACGACCGAGAGCAAAGCCCGTTCGCTGTCCACCAGTGCTGTTGCGCTGGCCGCGGTTCCAGTGGCGCTTTTTGCCCCCGCTCTCTTTGGCCTTTCAGATCGCGGCACATCCGATGAAGAGCCATCCCTGCGTGCGGATGCACTTCCGGCCTCTGGCCCCTTCATCAGCCCGGTCTCGGGCGACGCAGATACTGGCGATTACGAGATTACCGGTGTGCTCCACCTCGTTAAGGCGTCTGCCGAGGTGAGCGAGTTTATCCTTGTCTCCGATAGCGGCTTTTGCCCGTGGTGCGGTGGTCTGGACCACGGCACGGCGCTCGAGGTGCAGCTGGCGGGCCCGGCCTTGGGTCTCGAGCATGGCGCACGCGTGACCGTGCGCGGCCAGCTCGAAGAAGTGGCGGGCCTTGATGCGCATCTGACGGCACGGATCGTGGGCGCGACGATCCTCTAAACTCCTCAAAATTCAGCTCAGCTGCGGCACGCACGGCTCCGCCGCGCGAAAACGACGCGCGGTGTCGCGCGGGGCCTTGGACTCCTCCCGGTGATGGGATTGAGTGCGCTGGCGAAGACTTGGGAGTGTCCATGCGTTTCTCCGCCTGGGAAATTCTGAAACAGGGCCTGACAGGTAACAAGGGCTGGACGCCGCATTGGCGCAGCCCCGAGCCCAAGGCGGGATATGACGTCGTGATCGTGGGCGGCGGCGGCCACGGGCTGAGCTGCGCGTTCTACCTCGCCAAGGTCTACGGCATCACCAATGTGGCCGTGCTCGAGAAGGGCTATATCGGCGGCGGCAATGTGGGGCGCAACACGACGATCGTGCGCGCCAACTACCTTTTGCCTGGAAACTCAGAGTTCTACTCGCACTCCCTCAAGCTCTGGGAGACGCTGGAGGAGGACACGAATTTCAACGCGATGCATTCCCAGCGGGGGATCATCAACCTCTTTCATTCCGACGGCGCACGGGACGCCGCCGCGCGGCGCGGCAACCAGATGCTTTCTCAGGGTGACGACGCGGAGCTTCTCGACCGTGAGGGAGTGCGCGAAAAGCTGCCCTATCTCGATTTCGAGCAGACGCGTTTTCCGATCTATGGCGGGCTCTACCATGCCCGTGGCGGCACGGCGCGCCACGACGCGGTGGCCTGGGGCTATGCGCGGGGCGCTGACATGCGCGGCGTCGACATCATCCAGAACTGCGAAGTGACGGGCATCGACATCGAGGGCGGCGTCGTGCGGGGCGTCCAGACCACGCGGGGGCCGATCAAAGCGAAAAAGCTCGCGCTCGTCACGGCGGGGCGCTCGTCGCAGACGGCGGCGATGGCGGGGATGCGGATTCCGGTGGAGAGCCATGTTCTGCAGGCTTTTGTGTCCGAGGGGCTGAAGCCCTGCATCGATCACGTGATCACCTACGGGATGGGGCATTTCTATATCAGCCAGTCGGACAAGGGCGGGCTCGTCTTTGGCGGCGATCTCGACTTCTACGCGTCCTATGCGTCTCGCGGGAACCTGCCCATGGCCGAGCACGTGCTTGAGGCGGGGATGACGCTGATGCCGATGATCGGGCAGGCCAAGATGCTGCGGAGCTGGGGCGGGATCATGGATATGACGCCTGACGGCTCTCCCATCATCGACAAGACCCATATCGAGGGGCTCTATCTGAATTGCGGCTGGTGCTACGGCGGCTTCAAGGCGGTGCCGGGCTCGGGCTATTCGCTGGCGCATCTTTTGGCGACGGGCGAGCCCCACGCGCCTGCGGCGCGCTACCGGCTCGACCGGTTTCGCACGGGCGCGGGCCTCATGGATGAGGAGGGGACGGGTGCCCAGCATAACCTCCATTAAGGACGCCGGACGACGCTCCCGCTGCGCGGATCGCCCCGCCCACCGTCCCTTTCGGGAGCGGTGCGCATGAAGCTGAATTGCCCCATTTGTGGCCCGCGCGACATTCGAGAGTTTGCCTATCTTGGCCATGCGAGCATTTTGAACCGGCCCGCGCCCGATGCCGGGGCCGAGGCCTGGGACGACTACCTGCACAACCGTGAGAACGTGGCGGGCGTCGTGGAGGAGCTGTGGTACCACGAGGCGGGCTGTGGCGCGATGCTGATCGTGGAGCGCAACACGGTTACGCACGAGGTGCTGGCCGTCAGGCTCGCGCGCGAGGTGGCCCATGCGGATTGAGGGGAAGGGGCGCATCGATAGGGGTGCGCCCATCAGCTTTACCTTTGACGGGGTGCGTTACGAGGGGTTTGAGGGCGATACGCTGGCCTCCGCGCTGCTGGCCAATGGTGTCACGCTCATGGGGCGCTCGTTCAAGTATCACCGCCCGCGGGGCGTGCTGACGGCGGGCTCTGAGGAGCCCAATGCGCTCGTCACCGTAGGCTCGGGCGGCACGCAGGATCCGAACCTGCGCGCGCCCATGGTGGAGCTCACCGAGGGGCTCGAGGCGCGGTCGCAGAATGCGTGGCCCTCGCTCAAGTACGATCTCTTGAGCCTGAATGATGGCGCGGCGCCCTTCCTCGGGGCGGGGTTCTATTACAAGACGTTCATGTGGCCAAAGAGCTTTTGGGAGCGCGTCTACGAGCCCTTCATTCGCCGTGCGGCGGGTCTTGGCGCGCTGAGTGGCGCGCATTCGGAGACTGAGTATGCACGCGCGTTTGCCCATTGCGACGCGCTCGTGATCGGGGGCGGCCCGGCGGGCTTGCGCGCGGCGCGGGTGGCCGCAGAGGCCGGGCTCGATGTGATCCTCGCCGACGAGAGCTGGGAGCTGGGCGGGCGGCTTCTTTCCGAGACTGGCGAGGTGGAAGAGGTGCCGGGGGCGGATTGGGCGACCTCCGAAGCAGACGCGCTCCGCGCGATGGGCGTTCGGATCATGACGCGCACCACCGTCACGGGCGCCTATGACGGAGGCATCTTTGGCGCGCTTGAGCGGCGCACGCGCGGCGCGAAGGAGTGTTTCTGGCGGATCAACACGCGCCGCGCGATCCTCTGTGCCGGCGCGCTGGAACGCTCCATCGCGTTTGCGGGCAATGACCGGCCCGGGATCATGATGGCATCGGCTGTCAGGGCCTATGTGAACCGCTGGGGCGTGGCACCGGGCCAGAACGTGGCGGTCTTTGCCAACAATGACGGCGCCTATGACACGGCCCGAGACCTGCTGGCAGCGGGTGTGAGCGTGGCGGCCATCATCGACAGCCGCGCAGAGGCCAAGGCGCCTGACGACCTCGCCAGCGTGACGTTCCACGCAGGCGCGCGCGTTGTGGGCACGAAGGGGCGGCGCGCGCTTGAGCAGGTGACGATCGAGAAGGCGGGCAAGGAGCTTGTCCTCGCCTGCGATTGTCTGGCTGTGTCGGGCGGGTGGAACCCGACGGTGCACCTGACCTGTCACATGAACGGACGCCCCGTTTGGGAGCCGGAGATCGCAAGCTTTGTGCCTGCCGAGGGCGCGGTGCCCGGCCTTCACGTGGCGGGCGCGGCGGCCGGGATTATGAGCACCTTTGGCTGCCTGAAATCGGGGGCCAGTGTCGCCGCTGACGTGGCGCGCGCGCTGGGTAAAACACCACCCGAGACCAAGACCCCCCATGCCGAGAATGCGCCCTACCGGATCACCCCGCTGTGGGATGCGGGCGGCAAGGGGCGCGCCTGGCTCGATTTTCAGAACGACGTCACGACGAAGGACATCCGGCAGGCGGCGCAGGAAAACTACCAATCCGTCGAGCATATGAAGCGCTACACGACGCAAGGCATGGCCACGGATCAGGGGAAGAATTCCAACGTGGCGGCCCTCGCGATCCTGGCGGACGCCACAGGCCGCGGCATCCCCGAGACGGGCACGACGACGTTCCGCCCGCCTTACGTGCCGGTCACGATCGGGGCGATGGCGGCGGGCGCGCAGGGTAAGGGCTTTGCGCCTGAGCGCCTCACCACCTCTCATGCGGCCACGATCACGCGGGGCGCGCCAATGGTGGAGGCCGGGCTCTGGTACCGGCCGTCCTACTTCCCCATCCAGGGGGAGACGACGTGGCGCGAGAGCTGCGACCGCGAAGTCACCATGGTGCGCGAGTGTGTGGGCATCTGCGATGTCAGCACGCTGGGCAAGATCGACATTCAGGGGCCGGATGCGGCAGCGTTCCTCGACCTCGTCTATTCCAACATGTTCTCCTCGCTGAAGGTGGGCCGCGTGCGCTACGGCCTTATGCTGCGCGAAGACGGCCACGTGATGGATGACGGCACGACCGCGCGGCTGGGCGAGCATCACTACGTGATGACGACGACGACCGCCGCGGCGGGCCTCGTGATGAAGCATCTCGATTTCGTGCATCAATGCCTGCGGCCCGACCTCGACGTGAGCTACATCTCTGTCACCGAGCAATGGGCGCAGTTTGCCGTGGCGGGGCCGCTCTCCCGCGAGCTGCTCAACGCGGTGCTGGAGACGCCCATAGACGATGAGAGCTGGCCCTTCATGGCCTGCGGTGAGGGCCGAGTCGCGGGCGTGGCCGGGCGGCTCTTCCGGATCTCGTTTTCGGGTGAGCATGCCTATGAGGTGGCCGTGCCCGCGCGCTACGGCGACAGCCTCTTCCGGCTCCTCCTCGCGCAGGCGGAGGCCATGGGCGGCGGCCCCTACGGGATGGAGGCGCTCAACGTCATGCGGATCGAGAAGGGCCACATCACCCAT
>JBCBME010000217.1:0-4885 GCA_039822945.1 Pseudomonadota bacterium | reverse complement strand
GACAGAGCGAAAGGTCATGATCTCGAAGGTGTCGAGCTCAAAGCTCACCGCGCGTCCAGCAATCGCCATCGCCGTGATCGTTGCGCGCATGGCAGGCACATTGGGCGAGGTTACGACCCGGAGCCTCGGTCTCCATGCGGCACGCAATCTGGCGCATTTCTTTGGGCAAAATTGCTGGTTCTACGCGCTGACGCTGATCCCGCTTGCGCAGCTCTTCGCGCTCGAATTCACCTCGCCCATCTGGGTGCTTCTCCTCGCGCCCGTATTCCTTGGGGAGAAGCTCACGTGGATAAAGGTGGGCTTTGCGGCGTTGGGTTTTCTGGGGGTGCTGATCGTGGCGCGCCCTGACTTTGCCGCGATCGAACCCGGGATCGTCATCGGCGCGGCCGCTGCCATAGGCTTTGCTGGGTCGGCAATCTTCACGAAGCTGCTGACACGCACCGAGACGATCACCTGCATTCTCTTTTACCTCACCGTCATGCAGGCGGCGTTTGGCATTGTTTGCGCGGGGATAGATGGCGATATCGCGCTTCCCTCCAGCGGGAGCGTCCCCTGGCTCATCGTGATCAGCGTGGCAGGCCTCGTGGCGCATTTCTGCCTGACCAAGGCGCTCACCCTTGCGCCCGCAAGCGTGGTGATGCCGGTGGACTTCGTGCGGCTGCCGGTGATCGCGCTTATCGGGATGCTCCTTTACGCAGAACCCCTCGATGGTTTGGTGTTTCTCGGCGCAGCTCTCATTTTCGCGGCGAATTACCTCAATATTCTGCGCGAAGCCCGTATGGCGAAAATGTGACGGTACGTAGATCACCGGCTTCTGACGCGGCGTCACAAATTGACCAAAAAGCGGGCACTCGCGCAAGAATGGCGGGAAGTCGCGAGGATGTTTTGGGAGCGCGGCGCAGGGAAAACACACACATGAAAAAGATTCTGATGACGACCGCCGCGGTGGCGCTCACCGCATCGTCCGCCGCAGCAGGCGGCCTTGATCGTACTGGCCTCTTCCTCGGCGATCTCTTCGCGGAAGGAAGCGTGGTCAAGCTGAGCTTTGGGTCCGTAAACCCAAGCATCAGCGGGACCGGGTTCGCCGCCGTTGGTGGCGGCACCTTTAACGACGTGGGCAACAACTACACGCAAACCGCGCTGTCGTTCAAAAACGATCTCAACGATCGCGTGTCCTACTTGGTGTCCATCGATCAGCCCTATGGCGTTGACGTTGAGTATCCCGGTAGCGGCGCTGCGACCGCACTTGGCGGCACAATGGCCAAGGTGGACTCGTCCGCTGTGACGTTTGTCGGCCGCTACAAGTTTGGCAACGGCTTCAGCGTCCACGGCGGCCTTCGCGCCCAGAAGATCGAAGGCGAAGTGACGCTGTCGGGTCTCGCCTACGGTGCGGCCAACGGCTACAATCTCAACACCGAGAGCGGGACCGAGGTGGGCTACCTCGTCGGTGGTGCCTATGAGCGCCCCGACATCGCACTCCGCATCGCGCTGACCTACAACTCCGAGATCGAGTATGAGCTCGACGCAGTTGACCTCTCCGGTGCGCACATCGTGGAAACCTCGACGCCTGAGAGCTGGAACCTCGAATTCCAGAGCGGCGTTGCGGAAGACACGCTCGTCTTCGGCTCCATTCGCTGGGCGGCCTGGGGTGACTTTTCTGTTCCCGCCGCTGGCCTTGGTGGTGTGGACCTCGTGGATCTCGACGACAGCACCGACTACGTGCTCGGCGTTGCACGCCGCTTCAACGAGAGCCTCGTTGGCCTCGTGAGCCTGCAATACGAAGCAGAGGGCGACCCGCTCGTGTCCCCGCTCGCTCCGACCAACGGTAAGCTCGGCATCACCATCGGTGGACAATACGCGCTGAGCGACGGTGTTACGCTTTCGGGCGGTGTGAACTACACCCGCCTTGGCGATGCACAGCCGCAAACGGCCGACACGGCACGCGCCGACTTTACCGACAACGATTCCGTCGGCATCGGCTTCTCGGTGGCCTACAACTTCTAAGGACCCAGCCTTTGGATCCAGAAAGGCCCCGTGTTGCGCGGGGCCTTTTCTTTTGCGCAGCTTTCAGGCTGCACAGGGGCCGCGAGACCGATAAGCCCAGCCCATGACGCCGCAAATGACCATGACACCCCGCGCCTGGGCGGAGATGCTGCTCCTCTCTTCCATTTGGGGCGCGGTCTTTCTCGCCGTGCGTGTCAGCCTCGATGAACTTGGCCCCCTGACGATCGTCGCCCATCGTGTGGGCTGGGCGTGCGTTATCCTCTGGGCTGTCGTGCGTTTGCGCGGCCTCGAGGTCCCCCTGAGTGCCCGATTGATGCTTGGCTTTCTTGGCATGGGGGTTCTGAACAATGCCGTGCCCTTCACGCTTCAGGCGTGGGGGCAGCTCCACATCGAAAGCGGGCTCGTCGCCATCCTGAATGCGGGCACGGCCGTATGGGGCGTTCTGATCGCGGCGCTCTTCATGGCGGACGAGCGGCTCAGCACCCAAAAGCTCGTTGGCGTGTGCCTCGGCTTTTTGGGTGTTGCCACGGCTGTGGGGCTCTCTGAGCTTGCATCGCTCGACCTGCGCAGCCTGGGGCAGCTCGCGGTGATTGGCTCCACCATCTCCTATGCGCTGGCCGGCGTCTGGGCGCGTACGTACCTGAAAGGTCTTCACCCCCTGGTGCAGGCCGCGGGCATGCTGACGGCCTCGACACTGATCATGATCCCGCTCGCATGGACGGTGGAGGGGCCCCTGACGCTGGCCCTTGAGCCGCGCACATGGGCAGCGCTCGCCTTTCTGACCGTGATCGCGACGGCGACGGCCTATCTTCTCTACTACCGCGTTCTGGCCATGGCGGGTTCAGGCAATCTGATGCTCTGCACGCTCCTTATTGCGCCCATCGCGATCATCCTCGGCGCGCTCTTTCTGGGCGAGGCCTTGCCCACAAATGCCTTCATCGGCTTTGCGATCCTCGCAGCAGGCCTCGTCATCCTTGGCGGCAAAGCCCCTTTTCGCAGGAGCAACGCGGCGCTAAGAGGCAAAAACCAACGATGAGGCCCGAGGACATGCTCTACCCCACAGCGCGCGCTTGGCGTGAGGCGCCTGAGAAGCGCGTTTGCCTTTTTGCGATGTCCGGTCTCGGCAAGACCCATGTGAGCCAGCTTCTGCGGGAGGCAGGCGACTGGTTTCACTACTCCGTCGATTACCGCATCGGCACTCGCTACATGGGCGAGCATATCGCCGATAACTTCAAGCTCGAGGCAATGAAGAACCCCTTCCTTGCGGAGCTTCTGCGCTCGGATTCGATCTATGTGGCGTCCAACATCACCTTTGAGAACCTCGCGCCCCTGAGCAGCTACCTCGGCAAGCCGGGCAACCCGGCAAAGGGCGGGCTCACGCTGAGAGAGTATGAACGCCGTCAAGGGCTCCACCATGACGCGGAAAAGGCAGCGACGCTCGACGCCATCAGCTTCATCGAGCGCGCCAAGCAGCTTTATGGCTACTCCAATTTCATCTGCGACAGCTCGGGATCGCTCTGCGAAGTGGCCGATGGCGCGCGCGCCGATGACCCGATCATGACCGAGCTGAGCCAACACATGCTGCCCGTCTGGATCCGCGGTGACGAAGCCCACACGGCCACGCTCATTGCGCGCTTTGATCGGGATCCGAAACCCATGTGCTATCTCCCCGAATTCCTCACGGAAGCCTGGGCCGGCTACACAGCCGAGACGGGAGAAACCGAGGCAGAGGTGGACCCTGACGCCTTCGTCCGTTGGACCTACGCCAAAGCCCTCGCTCACAGGCAACCGCGCTACGCGGCCATGGCGCGCTGGGGCGTGACGATCGATTGCCACATCTTCGAACAGATCGCCTCGGAGGCGGATTTCATCGAGGCCGTCGCCGACGCCATTGAAGCGCGTGCCGCCAACGCCTAGGTCCCGCTCCCATGCCCATCAAACTGCCCGCCACGCTGCCTGCCTATGACGTCCTCTCCCGCGAGGGCGTGATGGTCATGGATGACAGCACCGCGTCGCGGCAAGACATTCGGCCGCTCCGCATCGGGCTCCTAAATCTGATGCCGAAGAAGATTCAGACGGAAAACCAATTCGCCCGCCTCATCGGGGCAACACCGCTGCAGATCGAGTTCCACCTCATCCGGATGTCCGAGCATTTCTCGAAGAACACCGCCGCCGAGCACATGGAGGCGTTCTACCGTCCCTTTGACGACGTGCGCGACGAGAAGTTTGACGGGCTCATCATCACCGGCGCGCCCATTGAACATCTGCCCTTTCAGGACGTCACCTATTGGCGCGAGCTCGAAGAGGTCATGGATTGGACGCAAAGCAATGTCCACGCAACCTTTGGCGTTTGCTGGGGCGGCATGGCGATGATCCACCACTTCCACGGCGTCAAAAAGCACCTCCTCGAGGATAAGCTCTTTGGCTGCTATCGGCACATGAACTTCGCCCCGGAAAGCCCTTTTCTCAGAGGGTTTTCCGACGATCTGATCATGCCCGTCAGCCGCTGGACTGAGATGCGCCGGGAGGAGATCGATGCCGCGGGTCTGCCCGTCCTTTTGCATTCCGATGCAGTGGGGCCCGCCCTTGTGGAAGACCCCGCCCATCGCGCGCTCTACGTCTTCAACCACTTCGAATACGACAGTGGCACGCTCGCGGAAGAATACACGCGTGATCTCGAGACCAACCAGATCCCGGGTGCAGTGATCCAGATGCCGGTCGACTACTTCCCAGGGGATGACCCTGCGGCACGTCCGCAGAACCGGTGGCGGTCTCACGCCCACCTTCTATATGGGAATTGGGTGAACGAGATTTATCAGACAACGCCCTATGATATCAGCAAAATCGGCAGCTAGGATCATGCTCGCGGTGGCCCTCGTCG
>JBCBME010000216.1:0-4916 GCA_039822945.1 Pseudomonadota bacterium | reverse complement strand
CGAGACATTGCAGGAAGGCGTCCAGAAGATGGAGAGCGTGGCCGACAAGCTCACCGATCTTCACGTGACCGACCAGACCCTCGTCTGGAATTCGGATCTCATGGAGACGCTCGAACTCACCAACCTCATGCCAAACGCCGTGGCCACCATCACTGCCGCGGCCGCCCGTAAGGAGAGCCGTGGCGCCCACGCCCACGAAGACTACCCTGATCGGGACGACGAGAACTGGCGCGTTCACTCGCTGGTCTGGTTTGACGGCAACAAGTCCACCATGGGCTTCCGTGGCGTGGTGACCCAGCCGCTGACGTCGCACAACGATGGCGGCATCGATCTGAAGAAGATTGCACCAAAGGCCCGCGTCTATTGATCAGACGACTGCCGCATATTCTCTGTCTCGGAGGCGCTGTGGCGCTGGCGGGCTGTACTGACATCGGGCCGCTCGTTTCGGTCTCCGAGGGCAACGCTGTCGCGCGCCAATGCGTGAATGAAACGGCAGCGCCCGGCACCTACAGCATCTCGCCGGGGCAAGCGTCGAGCCGCCTGGAAAGCCGCATCCCGACCGCGCGCGCGGTCGAGACACTCGGCGGAACCAAAGCCGGCGCAGACGCGATAAATGCATGCATCCAACGGCGCGTCCTCGACGATCAGTCGGTCGTCGCAACGGGTGAGAGCGTAACAGCAACGCCAGCCGTGGCTCAGACGCCGGTGCCACAGGAGGCGACCTTCGCGTCCCGGGTCGCGCTTGCGAAGGCGCGCGGCTGCATCGAGGGGCTAGGACCCATTCAAGGAGGGACACGGATATGCCCCGGGTTCTGATCCTTGCAGCGGCATTGGGCGGGCTTGCTGTCCCGGCCCTTGCAGAGCTCGACGCCAGCCAGCAGGCCGCGTTTGACGTGATCCTGCCCGAGATCGAAAGCGCGCTCTCCGAGCAGGGCGGTGAGGGCATGGCGGCCATGGCACCAATCCTCGCCACTTGCGTGGTGACCGAAGCGCGAGCCCGCGAGGTGCGTGAACTCGGCACCGGGGATTTCGCAGAAGAAGACACAACACTGATGAATGACATCATGGCACGTCCCGACGTTCAGTCGTGCCTGATCAAGGCAGCCGGGCAGGGCTAACCCTCGCCGCGCCACCGTTTAGAAGGAGACCAACCGCATGGTCCAATTCACACTCCCAAAGAACAGCCGGATCACGGTCGGAAAGACGTGGCCCAAGCCAGAGGGCGCCACAAACGTCCGGCAGTTCCAGATCTATCGCTGGAGCCCTGACGACGGGCAAAACCCGCGCGTCGACACCTACTTCGTCGACATGGATACCTGCGGGCCGATGATGCTCGACGTGCTCATCAAGATCAAAAACGAGATCGACCCGACGCTGACCTTCCGCCGCTCATGCCGCGAGGGGATCTGTGGCTCCTGCGCCATGAATATCGGTGGGATCAACACGCTGGCCTGCATCTACGGCCACGACGAGGTGAAGGGCGTGGTGAAGATTTACCCGCTGCCCCACATGCCGGTGGTGAAGGATCTGATCCCAGACCTCACGCATTTCTACGCGCAGCACGCCTCCATCATGCCGTGGCTTGAGACAAAGACGAACCGCCCCGCCAAGGAGTGGAAGCAGTCCATCGAGGATCGCAAAAAGCTCGACGGCCTCTATGAGTGCGTGATGTGCGCATCCTGCTCGACATCCTGCCCGTCTTATTGGTGGAACGGCGACAAGTATCTCGGGCCAGCAGCGCTGCTTCACGCCTACCGCTGGATCATCGACAGCCGCGATGAGGCCACCGGCGAACGGCTCGATGATCTCGAGGATCCCTTCAAGCTCTATCGCTGCCACACGATCATGAACTGCGCCAAGACCTGCCCCAAGGGTCTGAACCCGGCCAAGGCCATCGGCGCGATCAAGCAGATGATGGTCGAGCGCCAGGTGTGAGTGTCCGGCGGTCAGCGGTACCCGATGGCTCGCTGATTGCCCGCTACAAAGGCCAAGGCAACCACGTGGACGCCTACGTCGCGTCCACGGCGCGCTCCGTCGACTTGCCCACCTACATTGCGGCTTTCTTCTCAACCCCCGTCTTCCGGGCGGAGCGATTGCTTTTGAGCCTCGGTGGAAAGCACTCCAGCGACGATCAGGTCGCAGATCTCGCGGCGGGCCGGGGTGAGCAAATCGCGGCATGGAAGGTCGAGGAGAGATCGCCAAACGAGCTACTTCTTGAGGCCACGGGCACGCCGATCCGCACATGGCTCGCGGTGGAGCCCGATGGGACCGCACTCTGGTTTGGATCGGTCGTGCTCGCGGAAAAGGGGCGCGTTCCCTTGCTCGCTCGGGTCATGATGCCGGGCCACGCCCTCTACTCCCGCATTCTCCTCGCCGCGGCGCTCCGCCAAGTGTCCTGACGTCTCGCTGGCCTAGAGGGAACGGTTCCCATACCGTTCGCTGCGGGAGGAATGTCATGAGCTATGATGTGATCATCGTGGGCGCCGGTCTGTCGGGGCTTGTGACAGCATGGCACGCTGCGGAGCGTGGTCGCCGCGTACTCCTCATCGATCAGGAAGGGCCGCAATCCCTTGGCGGGCAGGCTTGGTGGTCTCTCGGTGGGCTCTTCATGGTGGACACGCCCGAGCAGCGGCGCCTCGGGATCAAAGACAGCCGGGCACTGGCCGCCAGCGACTGGATGGGTGCCGCGCAGTTTGACCGGGACGAAGACGCGCATCCCCGCGCCGCAGCAGAAGCATTTCTCGATTTCGCGTCGGGCGAAATGCGCTCCTATCTCCACGGGCTCGGGATGCGCTGGTTTCCCGTAGTGGGCTGGGCAGAGCGCGGCGGGGCCGGTGCGGACGGGCACGGAAACTCCGTCCCCCGCTTTCACGTCACCTGGGGCACGGGCACGGGCGTCGTGAAGCCCTACGCTGATCGGGTGTCGGACCATGCCCAGATCACGCTCGCCTTTCGGCACCGGGTCTCCGCGCTCATCGTGGAAGAGGGCGTCGTGAAGGGGGTCGAGGGCGACGTGCTCGCCGACGACACTGCCGTGCGCGGCGCCTCCACGACACGGGACGTGACCGGGCAATTCTCCCACCGGGCGGAGGCTGTCGTGCTGACCTCGGGCGGGATTGGCGGAAACCACGATCTTGTCCGGCAGCAATGGCCCGTGGATCGCCTCGGCCAACCACCGATCAAGATGGTGTCCGGCGTGCCCGACTACGTCGACGGTCACATGCAGGAGGTGGCGCGTTCCGCCGGGGCAGAGGTCATCAATGGTGACCGCATGTGGCACTATTGCGAAGGTCTCACCAACTGGGATCCGATCTGGCCCAACCACGGCATCCGAATTTTGCCCGGACCGTCCTCGATGTGGTTTGACGCCAACGGCGATCGCATGGAGGCGCCCTACCTGCCGGGGTTTGACTCACTCGGCACCCTGGGGCGCATCCTGCGCACCGGACACGAGCACAGCTGGTTCATCCTTACGCAAAAGATCATCGAAAAGGAGTTCGCGCTTTCGGGGTCGGAGCAGAACCCGGACCTGACAGGCGGAAAATGGTCCGGCGTCCTGAAAGAGCGTTTGGGAAAGGGGGCCACCGCCGCCGTAGAAGCCTTCAAGACGCATGGCGAAGACTTCGTGGTCGCGCCGGATCTCGAGACGCTGGTTGACGGCATGAACGCCATCACACCCCAGGTTCCGGTCTCGCTCGCGCGGATCCGGGACCAGATCCTGGCCCGTGACGCCCAGCTCGACAATGCGGTCTCAAAAGACGCGCAGATCACCGCCATTCGCGGCGCGCGCGCCTATCTGGGGGACAAGCTCGTGCGCGTCGCCAAGCCCCACAAGATCCTCGATTCTGCAAACGGCCCCCTCATCGCCGTCCGCCTAAACATCCTGACCCGAAAATCCCTCGGTGGCCTCCACACCGACCTCAACGGACAGGTGCAGCGCCCCGGCGGCGGCACCTTCGCGGGCCTCTACGCGGCCGGCGAGGTCGCGGGCTTCGGCGGCGGCGGCTACCACGGCTACAACGCGCTCGAGGGCACGTTCCTCGGCGGCTGCATCTTTTCAGGCAAAGCCGTGGGAGAGTGCGTCTAAGCGCGCCTCTTCATCTTTCCAGAAATACTCCCGCCGGAGGCACGGCCCGGAGGCCAGCCCCACGCTCAGGCAAACGCCGCTTCGAGGGCGATCTCCACCATGTCGCCAAAGCTCTTCTCGCGGTCTTCGCTCGGGAGCGCTTCGTGCGTCTTGAGATGGTCAGAGACCGTCAGGACCGCCAGCGCGCGGCGGCCATGGCGCGCGGCAAGGGTGTAGAGCTCCGCAGCCTCCATCTCCACCGCAAGGATCCCATGGCGCTCCATCTGGTCGGTCAGGTCCGGGCGCTCATCGTAAAACACGTCAGAGCTGTAGATCCCGCCCACGTGGATCTTGGAGCCCTTCCCCTGTGCCGCTGTGTAGGCGGCCTGCAGCAGGCCGTAATCCGCACAGGGCGCGAAGTTCAGCTCGCGCATGATCCCGCGCGAGGGCGTCGAGAGCGTCGTGGACGTCATGGCGAGGATCACATCCCGCATGCCCACGCTGTCCTGCATGGCGCCGCAAGAGCCGATCCGGATCAGCGTCTGCGCGCCATAGGTGGTGATGAGCTCATTGGCGTAAATCGACAGGGACGGCATGCCCATGCCGGACCCATGGATGGTCACCCGGTTGCCCTTCCACGTCCCGGTATAGCCCAGCATCCCGCGCACTTCGTTGATGAGGACAGGGTCGGTGAGAAAGGTCTCAGCAGCCCATTTCGCGCGCCGCGGATCTCCGGGTAGCAGGACGGTTTCAGCAATGTCACCGGGCTTGGCAGAGATATGCGGGGTCATGGACGGCTCCTATGCGGCGTGTGCACCATCGGCGAGGGACTTCACGAAAGCCAGCACAT
>JBCBME010000215.1:0-4919 GCA_039822945.1 Pseudomonadota bacterium | reverse complement strand
TGCAGCGGCCTTTCCGGATGCGGGGTGACGGTGCGCAGTGAATGCGCACCCTACGGATTTTAGTTTTTAGTTTTGTCGACCATCTTGCCGGCGGAGATCCACGGCATCATGCCGCGCAGCTTCTCGCCCACTTCCTCGATCTGGTGCGCGTCGTTCATGCGGCGCGTGCCCTTGAAAAACGGCTGGCCGACAGCGTTTTCCTGCATGAAATCACGCACGAACTTGCCGGTCTGGATGTCGGTCAGGATGTCCTTCATCCGCGCCTTCGTCTCGTCATAGGGCAGGACGCGCGGGCCGGAGACATACTCGCCATACTCCGCCGTGTTGGAGATCGAGTAGTTCATGTTGGCGATGCCGCCCTCGTAGATGAGGTCCACGATGAGCTTCACCTCGTGCAGACACTCGAAATAGGCCATCTCGGGCGCGTAGCCCGCCTCCACGAGGGTCTCAAAACCCGCGCGGATGAGCTCCACAAGACCCCCGCAGAGCACCGCCTGCTCGCCAAAGAGGTCGGTCTCGCACTCTTCCTTGAAGTTCGTCTCGATGATGCCAGAGCGCCCGCCACCGATAGCCGAGCAGTAGGAGAGGCCGATCTCGAGCGCCTTGCCGGAGGCATCGTTGTCGACGGCCACGAGGCAGGGCACGCCGCCGCCTTTGACATACTCACCGCGCACGGTGTGGCCGGGGCCTTTCGGCGCCATCATGATCACGTCCACATCCGCGGGCGCCTCGATCAGGCCGAAATGCACGTTGAGGCCGTGGGCAAATGCGATGGCCGAGCCCGGCTTCAGGTTGGGTTTCACGTGGTTGCGATAGGTCTCGGCCTGCAGCTCGTCGGGCATGGTGAACATCATGACGTCACACCACGCCGCCGCCTCGCCGATCCCCATGACGGTGAGGCCCTCGGCCTCGGCCTTCGCGGCAGAGGGCGAGCCCTCGCGCAACGCCACGGCGAGGTTCTTGGCGCCGGAGTCGCGCAGGTTCAGCGCGTGCGCATGGCCCTGAGAGCCATAGCCCAGGATGGCCACTTTCTTGTCCTTGATGATGTTCACGTCGCAGTCGCGGTCGTAGTAAACGCGCATGGGATCCTCCCTTGGATAAAACTGGCGCTGTCCTACCCGATCCGAGCGCTGATCCCACCCCTTCATCTTTCCAAAAATACTCATATTCCAGTATATCCATGCGCACATCTACCTGATATTGAAAAACCCATGCTCGACGCCACCGATCGCCGCCTCCTTCGCTACCTCCAGGACGATCCCGACCAGCCGCTCTCCGCGCTGGCGGAAGCGGCGCGCATGCCGCAGGCCACCGCCGCGCGCCGGCTGGACAAGCTCCGCGCCGAGGGGGTCGTGCGCGCCACCCGCGCCGTCATCGACTGGCGCGCGCTCGGCTACACGGTGGAGGTCTCGCTCCGCATCACGCTCGAGAAATCGCCGCAAGCTTTCGAAACCTTCGTGACCGCCGCCCGCGCCATCCCCGAAGTGCTCGAGATCCAGACATTCCTTGGCCGCGTCGATGTCCGCCTCTCTGTCATCGCCCGCGACATGGCCCATTATCAGGAGCTTTACCGCGACCACATCCTGCCGCTGCCCCATATCGGCGATATCGAGGCGCTCATGCAGGTGGCCGAGGTCTCGCGCCGTCAGGGGCTTCCGATATGATCGATGCAACCGACGTGGCCCTCCTCAAAGCGTTGCACCAGGATGCCAGCCGCGGCACCGCCGATCTCGGGCGCCGCGTGGGGCTCTCGCAACCCGCCACGTGGCGGCGGCTCAAACGCTTGCGGGAGGCGGGCATCCTGCGGGGCGTGCGCCTCGATCTCGATGAAAAGCGCCTGGGCTTCGGCGTCACCGTCTTTCTCGGCATCAAGCTCGCCACGCGGGGCCGGGTGAGCCTCGAGGATTTCGAGCGCGCGATCTCCGCCATCCCCGAAGTGCAGCGCGTCGATCACGTGCTCGGCCTCTACGACTACCGCGTCCGCGTCACCGCGCGCGACATTGCCGATTTCGAAAGGGTTTTGCGCCGTCGCATCATGACCCTGCCCGGCGTGGGGGACATCGAGTCAAACGTGCTGCTCTCCGAGGAAGTCCGCGAAGGCCCCCTCGCCAACCTCGTGTAGCCGATCGGAACGCGCCGCTCCGAAATTGTACAAATCATCCCATCGCGCATCCCCGATTGTACAAAACGAGGCAAAACGCGCATTTTCTCTCGCCGGGCCCCGCTCTAGATTGCGCCTTCGCAAGCAAGGGAGGCAGCGCAATGGCACTACTCGATACCGTCGATCCGGAAGGCCTCGAAGAGTTTTCCGTCGTCTTCACCGACCGGTCGCTCAATCACATGAGCGCGTCCTTCGGGCAGGTCATGCGCGATCTGTCCTCGAACCTCAAAGAGGTCTATGGCGCGGCAGGCGTGGCCATCATCCCCGGCGGCGGGACCTATGCCATGGAGGCTGTCGCGCGCCAGTTCGGGCAGGATGCCAGCGCGCTCGTCGTGCGCAACGGGTGGTTCTCCTACCGCTGGTCGCAGATTTTCGAGAGCGGGCACTTCACTTCCGCCACCGAGGTGATCAAGGCGCGCCGCACCGGAAATGCCTCCCAATCGCCCTTCCGCCCCGCGCCAATCGAAGAAGTTGTGGGGAAAATTCAAGAGGTTAAACCCGACATCGTCTTTGCGCCCCACGTGGAGACCTCCGCTGGCGTGATCCTCCCCGATGACTACATCACCGCGCTCGCCGAGGCCGCCCATGAGGTCGGAGCACTCATGGTGCTCGACTGCATCGCCTCAGGCTGCATCTGGGTCGATATGGCCGCAACGGGGGTGGATGTGCTGATCTCAGCCCCGCAAAAGGGCTGGTCGTCCACGCCGTCGGCAGGCCTCGTGATGCTGTCCGAGCGTGCTATCGAGCGGGTGAAATCCACGCAGTCCAACAGCTTTGCCATCGATCTGGGCAAGTGGCTCTCCATCATGGAGACCTACGAGGCGGGCAAGCACGCCTACCACGCCACCATGCCCACCGACGGCCTCGTCCACTTCCGCAATGCGGTGCTCGAGACCCGCGATTTCGGCTTTGAAAATGCCAAGACCGCGCAGTGGGCGCTGGGGCAGGGCGTGCGCGCCATGATGGCGGAAAAAGGCGTGAAATCAGTGGCTTCGGAAGGGTTCCAGGCCCCCGGCGTCGTCGTGAGCTACACCACGGATGCCGATATCCACAACGGATCCCGCTTTGCCGCCGAAGGCATGCAGATCGCCGCTGGCGTGCCGCTCCAATGCGACGAGCCGGAGGATTTCCGCACCTTCCGCATCGGCCTGTTCGGCCTCGACAAGCTCCGCGATGTGGACGCGACACTGGCGCGCCTGCGCCGCGTCGTGGACCGCGTGCTTTAGATCAGCGCCCGAGCCCGAGCCGCATCAGTGAGGTGCGGAGCGGGCCGATATCGTGCGCGGCGCGAATGCCCAGGGCACGCGCGTTGCGCACGGCTGCAAGCTCAGCCATCGAGGTCTTGTTGAGGGCGCTTACCCCCAACACGCGCGTCCTCACATCGCCATAGCGCGCCTTGGAGTACGCCGAGAGCATGTCGGCGTCTCCCAACGTGTCAGGACGCGCGGTCGACAGATCAAGGAGGGCGGCCAGATCAGCGAGGCTCATGTTGAGCCCCTGCGCGCCGATGGGCGGGACCACGTGGGCCGCCTCCGCCACGAGCGCGGTGCGCGGCCCGTCAAAGCGGTCCGCGAGCTGGCTGATGATTGGCCAGGACGTGCGCCGCGTCGCGAGCCTCAGGATGCCGTAAAGACCCGCGGAACGCGCTGTCGCGGCGGCCTCGAAATCCTTCTCCGACAGCTTCAGCAGGGCCTGCGCGCGCTCCTCGGTTTCCATCCAAACCACTGCAGAACAAGGCTTTTCGTCGTGATCGGGCAGGGGGACGAGCGTGAAGGGCCCGCCCGTGCGGTGGATCTCGGTGGAGATATTCTCATGGGGCTGGTCGTGGGTGACGGCGAAGGTCAGCGCGCGTTGGCCAAACTCCATCCGTCGTGCGCCAATGTTGAGCGCCGTGCGGATGAGCGAGTCCCGACCGTCGGCTGCGATGGCCATGCGCGCCGAGATGCGCGTGCCGTCGCTCAACGTGGCCAGCGCCTCTTTCGTGCGCGCCACAAAGCGTTTCGTCCCGACGCCCGGCAGAAAGCTCACATTGTCGAGCTCGGCCAGCCGGTCGAGCAGCACGCGCCGCGTCAGCCAGTTGGGGATGTTGTAGCCAAAGGGGCCTTCGGTGACGTCCTGACTTTCGAAATCACGGCTCACGCGGGCCACGGGCTCCTCTCCCCCGGCGTCCACGATGCGCATGGTGGCGAGGGCCGTGGCCTCGGGGGCCAAGAGCGGCCAGACGCCGGCGCGATTGAGAAAGTCCTGCGCGGGCCGCAAAAAGGCCGTCGTGCGAAGATCGGCCCCCTCGGCGTCGCGTTCTGTTACGGGCGGTGTGGGGTCGCAACAGATGACGTTAAAACCAGCGGTGCCAAACGCAGCCGCTGCGGTGAGTCCGGCAACCCCTCCACCGGAAATGAGGATGTCTGTGCGGTCAAACATGCGTGTTAAGGTATGCGCCTCGCCCGGGGCGGCAACGCAGCATCGGTGATCTGAGACAAAAAGCCCGTAAGATCAGAGGTTTTGTAATCCACGTAGGACGCCTCGGGCGTGTCGGGGCCCACATAGACGGTGACCATGCCCCGCGCCTTGGGCACTTCGAGGTTGACGACGGTGTCCTCGAAAAACGCGGCGCGGGCCGGGTCGTGCCCGTCATGGGCGATGATCGTGTCAAAGGCCACGGCAGCGGGTTTGGGAACGTAATTGACGTGTTCGATGCCGTAGAGCGCGTCAAAGCTTCCGTTGAGGCCCAGCCCCTCCAGCACCCGCGCGGCATAGG
>JBCBME010000214.1:0-4985 GCA_039822945.1 Pseudomonadota bacterium | reverse complement strand
GCAGGATCTGAGGGCGATGCCGCGCTCAAAGAGATCATGGGATTTGCCGACGAGCTGTCGCGCATCGACACCTCCGGAGAGTTTGCCGCGCTCACCCGTGACTTCGCGGCGGAACTCACCATGCGGGCGCGCACGGCCACGCTTCCGGCCTTTTACTTCTTCATTCGCAAATTCGAGAGTGAGCGCGCGCTCATCCACGAACGCCGGGCGGACAACCTGCGCAGCCAGACCCTCAAGCTGGAAAAAATGTTCGGTGAGGTGGAGGATATCGGTCGCATGATCCACCTCATTTCGCTCAATGCCAGCGTGGAGGCCGCGCGCGCGGGCGGCGAAAGCGGACGCTCGTTCAAGGTGATTGCCGACGAAATCCGGAGCCTCGCTGCAAAGAGCTCTGAACTCATCGACACGACCCGCGCGGCTCTCCGGGAGGATGATCCGCGCACGGTGGCCGCGCATGACTAGCGCAAAGCTCATGACCCGGGAGGAGCGTGACGCCCTCTCCAAAGCACTCAGATACCTGCGGAACGCGCAGGGTTTTGCGCTCAACGCAGCTGCAATCTTTATCGAGGTGACAACGGCCGAAACCGATGAGGCACGCGCAGACGTCGCGACCCAATTCCGGACCTTTCGCGATCTCTACGGCAAGACCATCAAGGACGCGACACGCGCGCCGGAATTGCGCGCCCAGAGCCCTAAGGCCGAAGCGCTCATAAAGACCGCGCTTGAGGTCCACGCCCGGTTCAAGGCGTTGGACGACGAGCGCGACTTTGCCGATATCTCGGCCGCGGAGGCCGGGCGCCTCGTCAATTTCGTGCGTCTCAAGGGCGTGCCCTCGATCATGGAGCTCATTGGAACGCTCAGCAGCACCAAGAAAGCTCATGACACCGCCGTCCAAGGCGTGATGCGCGAACGGCTGGTGAAACTCGACAAAATGTTCACGGAGGTCGAAGACATCGGCCGGATGATCCACCTCATTTCCCTGAACGCGAGTGTGGAGGCGGCGCGCGCAGGCGGGGAAAGCGGCCGCTCCTTCAAGGTGATCGCTGACGAAATCCGGGGGCTTGCGCAGCAGGCTTCGGTCCTGATCGACACAACGCGCGAGGGCGTTCTCCCCGGCTCGGACAGCGACCCACTCGCGCTCAATCTGCGCTAGCGCTCAGGGTGAGACCGTGATGAAGACCGCGCCACCGGAGGTTTGGCGTCGCACAGGTTTGCGTTCCTGCACGTGGCGGTCGCATGCCACCTGTCGACCACCGGCAAATTTGAGATTGAGACAGCCCTCCTCGCCCGCGGTGGCGGTCGCAAAGCGTTCAGGGGCGCCGCCGTTTGACTGCGCCTCATCGTCCGCTGCATTGGGGACGGGGATCAAAGCAGGGCCCATAACAAAGGCCAACCCGATCAGAACCACGAGCAAAGGATTGCTTGGCATATCCCTTCTCCACACTCTGTAACGCTGCGCGCTTACCCGCAAAATTTGCAGAAAGTTTGACGGACCTGCGCCAGGGCTGTGGCGCTGCGGCCTGACCCTTCCCCCTCCCAGACAAATGCGCTAGCTCCCCCGCGAGGATGAGAGCGGCGCAACTCAAGGGCAAGCGACCATGAAATTCACGATGTCCTGGCTGAAAAGCCATCTGGATACGACGGCGAGCGTTGCAGAGATCGCAGAGACGCTCACGGATCTCGGGCTCGAGGTCGAAGGGATCGAGGATCCCCTCGACCGCCTCTCCGCCTTTACCATCGGCAAGGTGGCAAGCGCCGAACAACACCCCGATGCCGATCGCTTGCGCGTCTGTCAGGTGGAAACGGCAGAAGGCCTCACGCAGATCATCTGCGGTGCCCCGAATGCGCGGGCTGGCATCACGGTCGTCATAGCCTCCCCCGGCACCTATGTGCCCGGCATCGATACCACGATCGGCGTCGGCAAGATCCGTGGCGTCGAAAGCTATGGCATGATGTGCTCTGAGCGGGAGATGGAGCTCTCGGACGAGCATGACGGCATCATCGAACTGCCGTCGGGCGAGGTGGGCGCACGTTTCGTCGACTGGCTCGCAGAGAACGACCCGTCAAAGGTCGATCCCGTCATCGAGATCGCCATCACGCCCAACCGCCCCGACGCCCTGGGCATTCGTGGCATCGCCCGCGATCTGGCGGCCCGCGGTCTTGGCACGCTCAAACCGATGGAGGTGGAGGCCGTTCCCGGAACCTTCCCGTGCCCCGTCACGGTGACAATCGAGGACGACACACTCGCCCAGGCGCCAGTGTTTTACGGCCGCGTCATTCGCGGCGTGAAGAACGGGCCGAGCCCCGCGTGGCTGCAGCAGGCGCTCAAGGCGATCGGCCTGCGCCCCATCAGCTTTCTCGTGGATGTGACGAACTTCTCCACCTACGACACGAACCGCCCACTCCACGTCTTTGATGCCGACAAGATCGCTGGAAATGCGCTGCGCCTCTACCGCGCGCGGGGGGATGAGACGATCACCGGCCTCGACGAGAAGGATTACACCTTCCCCGAGGGCGCCACTGTGATTGCCGATGACAACGGTCCCGAAAGCATCGGCGGCGTCATGGGTGGCATGGCCTCGGGCGTGACAGAAGAGACCACAAACGTCTTCATCGAGGCGGCCTATTTCGACACGGTGCGCACCGCCTATACGGGCCGCGCGATGAAGATCAACTCGGACGCCGCTACCGTTTTGAGCGGGGGATTGATCCCGACTGGACGCCGATGGGCCTCGAGCAGGCGACCCGCATGATCATGGATCATGCTGGCGGAGAGGCTTCCGAGGTCGTTGTGGCGGGCAAGATCCCGGACACGGCCCGCGCTTACCGGCTCGACACTGACCGCGTACAAAGCCTCGTTGGGATGGAGATCCCCGCCGAGACGCAGCGCGCAACGCTCGAGGCGCTCGGCTTCACCCTCCAGGGCGACATGGCACATGTGCCAAGCTGGCGCCCGGACGTGCTGGGGGAGGCCGACCTCGTCGAGGAGGTGGCGCGCGTGGCGTCCCTCACCAAGCTCGAGGGAAAGCCGCTTCCGCCGGTTGCGGGTGCCATTGGGGCAGGCCGCCCGATCCTGACACCCGGACAACGGCGCGAACAGATCGCGCGGCGCACGGCTGCGGGCCTCGGCTTCAATGAATGCGTCACCTACAGCTTTATCGATCAGGCAGCGGCGGCGGCCTTTGGCGGTGGTGACAACGCCACGGCGCTCGAAAACCCGATCTCGAGCGATATGAGCCATATGCGCCCGTCGCTTCTGCCCGGCCTCTTGCAAGCGGTCGCGCGCAATCAGGCGCGGGGCATGGCAGATGTGGCCCTTTTCGAGATTGGCGCGACCTGGTCAGGCGGGGAGCCGGAGGATCAGGGTGCCTCGCTCTCCGCGGTGCTCGTGGGCCATACGGGACCCAAGGATGTCCATAAGGCGCGCAGAGCGGTCGACGTCTACGATGCCAAGGCCGACGTTGAGGCCGTTCTGGCCGCGCTCGGCGCACCGGCGCGCGCGCAGATCCGGCGGGACGCCTCACCGTGGTGGCATCCGGGTCGCTCGGGCGTGATCGCGCTTGGCAAGAACGCGCTGGCAGAGTTCGGAGAGCTGCACCCCAAGGTGCTCGAGACCCTCGACGTCAAAGGCCCCGCCGTGGGCTTTACCATCTGGCCCGGCGCGATCCCGGCAAAGCGCGCGAGCGGGGCTGCACGCTCTGCGCTCGGCGTGAGCGACCTTCAGGCGGTGGAGCGTGACTTTGCGTTTGTCGTCAGCGCAGACGTCGAGGCGCTGACCCTCGTGAATGCGGCGCTCGGTGCCGATAAAGCGCTCATCGAGGACGTGCGTGTCTTTGACGAATTCATCGGCGGCGCGCTGGGTGAGGGGCAGAAGTCCATCGCCGTCACCGTACGGTTGCAGCCGCGTGAGGCGACGCTGAAGGATGCTGATATCGAGGCTGTCTCGGCGAAAATAGTTGAAAAAGTGGCGAAAGCGACTGGCGGAACGCTACGTGGCTAGCGCCGCAGCAGCCGGGCGCGACTACCGCTCAAGAGGAAAGGGCATTTCATGCATCTCAATGTCTACTTGAGTGGCGAGATCCACACCAATTGGCGCGAAGAAATCATCGAGGCCTGTGCTGGCCTTGCCGTGAGCTTCAGCGCGCCCGTGACAGATCACGCAGCCAGCGATGATTGCGGCGTCGCCATCATGGGGCCTGAGCCCGACAAATTCTGGCACGACAATAAGGGCGCGAAGCTCAACGCCATGCGCACCCGCAAGGGCATCGCCGACGCGGATATCGTCGTCGTGCGCTTTGGTGAGAAGTACAAGCAGTGGAACGCGGCGTTTGACGCGGGCTATGCGGCGGCCTTGGGCAAGAGCCTCATCATCGTGCACGGCGCTGACCACCAGCATGCCCTGAAAGAGGTCGACGCCGCGGCGCTGGCTGTAACCGACGACCCCAAGAAGGTCGCCGATATGCTGCGTTACGTGCTTGAGGGCACGCTCCCCGGCTGACCGCGATTAGTCTCGGGGCGGGGTCACCATCCCTTTTTGGACAGCCGGCCGCGCTCGGAAGCGGTCGAGATACGCCACGACGTTGGTATTTGCGTCGAAATCGACGGCGTCCTTGGCCTCGTAGAATTCGAGGGCTCCAAGCCACGGCGCGATCGCGATGTCTGCGATCGAAAAGTCGCCCGCGACCCATTCCTTGCCGTCGAGTGCGCCCTCGAGGACGCTCAGCAGGCGCTTGGCCTCACCGACATACCGTTCGCGCGGACGGGGGTCCTCGATCTGGCTGCCTGCGAACTTGTAGAAGAAGCCGAGCTGGCCAAACATCGGCCCCAGCCCGCCCATCTGCCACATCAACCACTGGGTGACGCGGGCACGACCCGCAGCACCTTCCCCGCCGAGCTGGCCGGTCTTGTCCGCGAGGTAAAGCAGGATCGCCCCACTCTCAAATAGCCCGATGGGTTTTCCGCCGGGCCCGTTTGGGTCGATGATC
>JBCBME010000213.1:0-4989 GCA_039822945.1 Pseudomonadota bacterium | reverse complement strand
CCATCGAAGGCGGCATCCTGAAAGGGGATCTCATCCTCAAAGGAACCGGTGATCCGATTTTCGACACCGACGCGCTCGGAGGTCTTGCGGGCCAGCTACGCGATGCGGGTGTGACAGCCATCGAAGGCGGCTTTTTCGTCGACGATCGGAGCTTGCCCAACGTGGCAGAGATCGATCCCGGCCAACCCACGCAAGCGGGCTACAATCCCAGCGTCTCAGGGCTCAACCTCAACTACAATCGTGTCCACTTCGAATGGAAGCGCGCGGGCGACAGCTATGATCTGACCATGGACGCTCGGGCACGAAAGTATCAGCCCAAGGTGCGCGTGGCGCGGATGCGTGCCGTGGCTGACCCGTGGCCGATTTATACCCACAACGTCAGTGGATCCGGTGAAGACTGGACAGTGGCGCGCCCGGCTTTGGGCAACGGTGGCGCGCGTTGGCTGCCCGTTCGACAGCCTGCCCTTTATGCGGGGGACGTCTTTCGGACTCTGGCAGCGTCGATGGGGATCTCGCTGCCGAATGCCCAGCCTGAGATAGCCGAGCTTCGCGGGACAGTTTTGGCGAGCCACGTCTCGCCAAAGTGTCGTGGGCTTTGCGGTGGCATGCTCAAATACTCCACCAATCTCACGGCGGAGGTGCTCGGGCTACGCGCGTCTCAGGCCCGCGGGGCCGCGCCGGAGACCCTTCTGGGATCCGCCGCAGCGATGAACGCATGGGCGGCGAAAAGGTACGGGGTGCACATGGCGCTTGTGGATCACAGCGGGCTCGGGGATCGGTCGCGTGTGAGCTGCGCGTCCCTTGTCCAGATGCAGGTCCAACAGGCGGATTTTGCGCCCGTCCTCAAATCCATTCAGGCCAAGAACCAAAAGGGCGAAGTGTTGCCGGAGGCGCGCTATTCGATCCGCGCCAAGACGGGCACCCTGAACTTCGTGAATTCGCTGTCAGGCTATCTCTTTGCACCGGATGCAGAGCCCCTGGTCTTTGCCATCATCTCCGCGGATCTGACGCGGCGCGCGGCGATCCCGCCCAGAGATCGCGACCGGCCCGAAGGCTCACGCTCCTACGCGCGGCGCGCGCGGCTCCTCCAACAGGGGCTCTTGGCGCGCTGGGCTGCGCTCTCGGCCTCCGACGTCTGAGAGACGTTAGTCCTCGGTCACTTTGAGCGTCTTGAAACGCGCCCGCGCGCCCCGCTCTATGGCGGCGGCATGCAGGCGATCCATATCGAGCTCATAGCGGATCTCCTGCAAGAAGCGCAGCTCGCTCTGCCCGAGCATTCCGTCGGCTGCCGCAACATCGCAGGCCATCGCATAGGCCGTCTCGAAAAGCTCGGCAGGCAAGTTGCTGCGCAAGATCCCGAAGAAGGCATCGAGCCCGTCTTCCTCGCTGAGGAAATCAAAGACCGTTTGCGCGATCAGCTTGATGCGGTCGGTATCGTAGTCCGCGAAAATCGGCAGGTGATTCACGATGGACTGGATGGTGACGAGCTCTGAGGTGCGCACCTCTTCGTCAGAAGCAGACACAGCGATCATCGTGGCCACAAGGCAGTCCTGCGGGGTCATGGAGTGAAGTTCGTCGGACATCGCAGGCGGGCCTTTCGGGGATTGAGCTTTGCCGCGTTTTATGGCCCATACGCGGCCTCAGCAAGGCCACGACAAAAGGTGTGATGATGGGTGATTTCAGGGACGCGGCGCTCAGCTCGAAAGCTTGGCCTTTTGAAGAGGCCCGCCGGATCCTGAAGCGCTACGAGAAAGCGCCGCCGGAAAAGGGCTATGTGCTCTTTGAAACGGGCTATGGCCCGAGCGGCTTGCCCCATATCGGCACGTTCGGTGAGGTGGCGCGTACGACCATGATCCGGCGCGCCTTTCAGGTGATCTCTGACATCCCCACCAAGCTCATCTGCTTTTCCGACGACCTTGACGGGATGCGCAAGGTGCCGGGCAACGTGCCGAACCCCGAGGCGCTCGCGCCTGCGCTGCAGCTCCCGCTCACCAAGGTGCCCGATCCCTTCGGCACCCATGAGAGCTTTGGCCACCACAACAACGCCATGCTGCGACGCTTCCTGGATACGTTCGGGTTTGAGTACGAGTTCATCTCGGCCACGGACTTCTACGGGTCGGGCCGGTTCGACGAGGTGCTGCTGCGGGCGTGCGAGCGCTACGATGACATTATGAAAGTGATGCTCAAAAGCCTCCGCGAAGAGCGTCAGCAGACCTACTCGATCTTTCTCCCCATGCATCCCGAAACGGGCCGCGTGCTATACGTGCCCATGAAGCATGTGGACGCTCGCGAGGGCACCATCACGTTCGACGACGAAGACGGCCGGGAATGGACGATCCCCGTCACCGGCGGCAACGTGAAGTTTCAGTGGAAGCCCGATTTCGGCGCGCGCTGGGCCGCGCTCGATGTCGATTTCGAGATGTATGGCAAGGATCACAGCACCAACACGCCTATCTACGATCGCATCTGCGAGATCCTCGGCGGCAAGAAGCCCGAGCATTTCACCTATGAGCTTTTTCTCGATGACCAGGGCCAGAAGATTTCCAAGAGCTCGGGCAATGGTATCTCTATCGACGAGTGGCTGACCTACGCCGCGGACACGTCGCTCAGCTATTTCATGTATCAAAAGCCAAAGACGGCGAAGCGGCTCTACTTTGACGTGATCCCGCGGGCTGTGGACGAGTACCACCAGCAGCTGCGCGCCTATGGCGAGCAAAGCTCTGAGCAAAAAGCCAACAACCCGGTGTTTCACATTCACGGGCACAATGTGCCGGCCTCCACGATGGTGGTGCCGTTCGGCATGCTTTTGAATGTTGCCAGTGTCTCGAACGCAGAAGATGCCGAAACCATGTGGGGTTTCATCAAGCAATACGCGCCCGAGGCCGCGCCGGAGACGCACCCCGATCTCGATCAGGCCGCGGGGTTTGCCGTGCGCTACTTCCATGATTTCGTAAAGCCCACGCAGGTGTGCCGCGCGCCCACTGAAAGCGAAGCAGAGGCGCTCCGCATGCTTGCAGCCGCCTTGCAAGACGGGCCTCTCGCGCTCGACATGATCGCCAAGAAGCAAGAGATCAAAGGCCAGTCTGACCCCGCGCCAGAGGTTGATTTCGACGATGGCGAGTTTCTGCAATCTGTCGCCGTTTCGGTGGGAACAGTGCAGGGCTACGGGAACCTTCGGGAATGGTTCAAGGTGCTCTATGAGGTGCTTCTCGGCACGTCTCAGGGCCCGCGCATTGGCTCCTTTGCCAAGCTCTACGGGCTCGCCAATACGATCGCGCTCATCGAAAAGGGCGCGGCCGGAGAGCTCGTCCAATCGTCCTGACGCGTTGACCCGTGGACGCCGCGGCTTAGGCTCCTCGTGGAAAGGGAGTTACGCCATGGGACGCATCTTAGGAATTTTCTTGCTCTGCCTCGGCCTCACGGGCCCGCTGCAGGCGCAATCTGACGGCATTCAGGCCACGATTAGCGGTCAGATGGAGGCCTTCAAGGCCGACGATTTCGACCGGGCGTTTTCCTATGCGGCCCCCAACATCAAGCGCATGTTCGGGGACAGCGAGCGCTTTGGGATGATGGTGCGCAATGGCTATCCGATGGTCTGGAAGAACTCCGAGGTGAGGTATCTCGAACTTCGCGAGCTCGGCGGACGGCTTTGGCAAATGGTGCAGGTTGAAGACGAGCAGGGCCAGTTTCACTACCTCGACTACCTTATGATCGAGACCGAAGAGGGCTGGCAGATCGGCGCCGTGCAGTTCCTGCCCGAACCGGGCGTCGGAGCCTGACGGCGACCGGGCATTAAAGGCGCGCGCGTACTTTTTCGCTGCTGAGCTCCTTGAGGCACTTTCGTCCGACGCGCGCGACGTGAGCGTCGGACGCACCCGCGAGCTTACTCGAGAGCGCCGTGGCCTCTTCATTAAGGGCGCGGCTCCGCTTTCCAATAGCACGCAAGGCCATGTCGACCGCCTTTGAGACGAGTGGCCTGGGGTCTGCGGCACCTGCCTCGATGATGGGAAACGTGCCTGTGAAGGCGCTGTCAGGGGCTGTCTTGTCATGGCGTGTCATGGCCCAGATGAGCGCGAAGGAGGTGCGCTTTACGAATTCTTCTGACCGTCCCGCATAGGCGGGCACTCTCGCCCACCGCTCAGGTGCTTTGGCAAAGAGCGTAAAGCACGCCGTGTCGCAGATTGCCCAATTGTCAAAATCCGCAACCCAGCCATCCATAAAGACGCCGTCGACGAGAGCGGGGTCCGCGATGTGGATCGCGATGATGCGAGCCTCATAGATACCCGTCGGCCAGAGCGCGCAGGCCAAGTCGTGATCCCGACCCCACACCTTCGCCTGTGCCTTCATGGTGCCCATCGGCACCCCGAGCATGTTGCGATCGGGGATGTTGTATCGCGCAAGCGACGCCCGATGCTCCGCAGATGCATGTCCACGGAGCCAATCGAGAATGCCCTCCGGCGTCACTTGGCTTGCATTCTGTCGACCATTTTGAGGGTGGAGCGGCGCGGCATGAACGGCACGACCCAGTTCATCAGAAAGCTCAGCATCTTTTCGTTGATGATCACGAGCTCGCCGCGGCGCATCGCGTCATACCCGATCTTGGCGACAGATCGCGGTGTCGCGCCGTTCTTGACGAGATTTGTCCCCTCGAGGTTTGCCACCTTGGCGAATTCGGTCTCGACGTAGCCGGGTGCGAGGACGGTGCAGGTCACGCCCTTGGGCCGAAGCTCGTGATCTACCACCTGGCTAAAGCTGTTCACGAAGGCCTTCGTCGCGAAGTAGGTGGCTTGGCCGGGGCCGGGCATAAAGCCGGCGGTTGAGCCCACCTGTAGGATCTTTCCCTTGCCGCGCTCGGCCATCTTGGACCCGAAATGGTGCGTGAGCGCCACGAGGGTTTGAACGTTGAGCTCGATCATGGCGCGGTCGTCGGAAGCATCGCGGTCAAGGATCGTGCCGTGCCCGCCGTAGCCTGCATTGTTGATCAGGATC
>JBCBME010000212.1:0-5000 GCA_039822945.1 Pseudomonadota bacterium | reverse complement strand
GCAGCCAAGATGGGTGACGCGGCCGCTGACGCCAAGATCGCCATGCTCGACCTCGCCATCAGCCAGCCCACCGTGGGCGTGCTGCGCGACCAGGGCTTCCTGCAGGGCTTCGGCATCGACCTGGGCGACCCCAACAAGTGGGGCGACGAGACCGATGAGCGCATCATCTGCAACGAAGTGACCGCGGGCAACGAAGAAGGCGGCCGTACCGCCATGGAAAACTGCCTCGCTGTCGATCCCGACATCAACGTGGTCTACACCATCAACGAGCCGTCCGCTGCCGGTGCCTACGAGGCCCTGACCGCGGCGGGTCGTCAGGATGACGTGCTGATCGTCTCCGTGGACGGTGGCTGCCCCGGTGTCGAAGACATCGCAGACGGCGTGATCGGCGCCACCTCGCAGCAGTACCCGCTGCTGATGGCGTCCCTCGGGATCGAGGCCATCGCCCAGTTCGCTGCCGACGGCACGTTGCCTGAGAACACCGAAGGCAAGAACTTCCTTGACACCGGCGTCTCGCTGATCGCGGCTGAGCCGGTGGACGGCGTTGAGTCGATCTCCGTCGACGAGGGCCTGGAGCTTTGCTGGGGCTAAATCCTGACCCCGGGCCTTTTGGCCCGGGCTGCAAGGCGCATGGCCTTGTGCAGGATCTAGCGGGCGGAACTTCCACGGTTCCTCCAGCGACATAACGAAGAGGGCGGCAGCCCCGCCCTCTTCCCAACAGATCAGGTTCTGATCCAGTGTGGTCAGGCCTTGTTTGACACCCCGCCTTTCGGAGGTACGCCATGTCGTCCCAGGATTATGAATCCGCTGCCAAAGAGGCAGTGGCCGAAGTCGCGCATTTCGAGGAAGACAAAAAGGGCCTGCTTGGCCACTTCCAGCATGCGCTCCATGTGACCCCGGCCTTGGTGCCGCTCATCGTTCTCATTGTGGGGATTACCATCTTTGGTCTCCTCCTCGGCGAGCGGTTCTTCTCCCCCGGGACGCTCACGCTGATCCTGCAGCAGGTTCAGATCGTGGGCATCCTCGCGGCGGCGCAGACGCTCATCATCCTGACCGCGGGCATTGACCTCAGCGTGGGAGCGATCGCGGTGTTTTGCTCGGTCATCATGGGCAAGGTCACGTTCAGCTATTTCATCCCGGGCGGCGAGGCGATGTTCAATTGCCTGATCGGCGCCTCGGAACGCGAGCTTGCCGCCGCGGTCGAGGCCGGCACGGCTGCGGGCCTGTGTGCGCCCTGGCTGGGATCGACCCTCGCCACCGTCGCCATCGTGCTCGGCCTGATTGCCGGAACGTTGATCGGCGCTGTCAGCGGGTTTCTCGTCAGTCGAGTAAAGCTGCCACCTTTCATCGTAACACTGGGCATGTGGCAGATCGTGCTTGCCGCGAACTACCTCTACTCCGCGAACCAGACGATCCGCGGCCGCGACATCGCCTCCTCGGCCCCGCCGCTCCAGTTTCTGGGGACGACCTTCTCGATCGGCGGCGCGAACTTCACCTATGGCGTGATGCTGATGATCATGATCGTTGCGATCCTCGCCTATTGCCTGCGCTCGACCGCTTGGGGACGTCACGTATATGCCGTGGGAGATGACCCGGAGGCCGCAGAACTCGCCGGTGTGGACGTCAAGCGCACGCTCATGTCGGTCTACATGATCGCAGGCTTCATCTGTGCCCTCGCGGCATGGGCCATGATCGGACGATTTTCCTCTGTCTCGCCCTCGGCCTCCACGGGGGTCGTCGGCAACATTCAGGCCATCACGGCCGTTGTGATCGGGGGCATTTCGCTCTTCGGGGGCCGTGGCTCGATCGTGGGCGCCTTCTTCGGCGCGCTCATCGTGGGCACGTTCGAGCTCGGCCTGCGGATGGCCGGTGCGGACCCGCAGTGGACCTTCATGTTGATCGGGATGCTCATCATCGCCGCTGTCGCGGTCGATCAGTGGATTAGAAAGGTGTCAGCCTAATGGAACCCATTCTCTCTGGCCGTAATCTCGTCAAGCGCTACGGCAAAGTCACCGCTCTCGATCACTGCGATTTCGAGCTCATGCCGGGCGAAATCCTCGCCGTCATCGGCGACAACGGGGCGGGCAAGTCCTCTCTCATCAAGGCCGTCTCCGGTGCCGTCATCCCGGACGAGGGGGAGGTCTTTCTCGAGGGCAAGCCGGTCAACTTCCGCTCCCCCATCGAGGCGCGGGAGGCGGGCATCGAGACGGTCTATCAGACGCTCGCCATGTCGCCCGCGCTCTCGATTGCCGACAACATGTTCATGGGCCGCGAGATGCGCAAACCCGGCATTCGCGGCTCCCTCTTCCGGCAACTCGACCGCAAGAAGATGGAGGAAGTGGCCCGCGAAAAGCTCTCCGAGCTCGGCCTCATGACCATCCAGAACATCAATCAGGCGGTGGAGACGCTCTCGGGCGGTCAGCGTCAGGGCGTGGCGGTGGCGCGCGCGGCGGCCTTCGGCTCAAAGGTCATCATCCTCGATGAGCCCACCGCGGCGCTGGGCGTCAAGGAAAGCCGCCGCGTCCTCGAGCTCATCCTCGATGTCAAAAGCCGGGGCATCCCGATCATCCTGATCAGCCACAACATGCCCCATGTCTTCGAGGTCGCCGACCGCATCCATGTGCACCGGTTGGGCAAGCGCCTCACCGTGATCGATCCGAAGGATTACACGATGTCAGACGCCGTGGCCTTCATGACGGGCGCCAAAATACCCGAAGCCGCCTAGAGCCCGCCGCGCAGGCGGGCGTAAAGCTCACGAAAACGCGCGAGGCGGGGCTCAAGCTCCGCCTCTTTTGGCTCAAAGACGTGTGTGAGGCGGGGCGTGAAGGCCAGATCGCTCTCGGCCATCGCGCCCGCCCCGACTTGCGCGAGCCGCGCTGCGCCGTAGGCGGGCCCGCCGCGTCCGGCCTCGGCCCGGGCCACGGGGTGGGCCAGGACCGTGGCCAATGTCTCGAGCACGAGATCGCTCTGCGCGCCGCCGCCCAGCACCGGGATCGGCCCGTCCGGGGCAAAGCTCTCGCCGAAACTGTCCCGCGCGTCGCGCATCATGAAGGCGAGCGCCTCCACCACCGCGCGCGCCATCTCCGGGCGGCCCGTTGCGTCGTCGAGGCCGTAAAAGCCTGCGCGGACGGCGGGGTCGCCATGGGGGCTCCGCTCCCCGGTGAGGTAGGGCAGGAAAAGCGGCACACGGTCGGGCCGCGCCTTCGACGCCTCTGCCAGCATCTCCTCGACGCTGAGCCCGAGGACACCGGCAAACCACGCCATGGGCCGCGCTCCGTTCAGCATCGCCGCCATCCGGTACCAGAGATCCGGCAGCGTATGGGCAAAGGCATGGACGAACTCGCCGGGATTGGGCGCATAGGCCTCATCCACCACGAGAAGCTGCCCCGACGTCCCGAGCGAGATAAAACACGCCCCGGGCCGGGCCGCGCCCACAGAAATCGCGCCCGTGGCCGCATCGCCCCCGCCCGCAAAAACGGGAATGCCCGCGGGCAGCCCGAGCTCCGCCGCAAGACCCGCGCGCAGGCCCCCCACTTCGCCCGTGCCAGCGTGCAGCGCAGGCAGCCAGTCTGGGTCCGTATCGCTTGCTTCGGCCAGCGCGGCATCCCAGCCCCGCGTGCGCTGATCGAGCCAGAGCGTTCCCGCCGCGTCCGAGGTGTCGGACGCCTTCTCTCCCGTCAGCCAGAAGCCGAGGTAGTCCTTGGGCAGCATGACGGCAGCGATCCGGGCGTAAGCCTCCGGCTCCTCCTCCTTCATCCACATGAGCTTGGGCGCGGTAAAGCCGGGCAGGGGGCGCACGCCCGCGCGCATCCCGATCTCGGGCACCCGCGCCTCGAGCGTGGCGCATTGCGGCGCAGAGCGGCTGTCATTCCACAGGATGCAGGGCCGCACCGGGGCATCGCCCGCATCAAGCATCACCGCGCCGTGCATCTGGCCCGAAAGCCCGATGGCGGCGACATCCGCGGCCTGCGCCCCCAGCGCCGTGATTGCCGTGCGGGCAGCACCTATCCACGCCTCCGGATCCTGCTCTGACCATCCGGCCTTGGGTGAGGACACATCGAGCGGGCCCAGCCCCTCGGCCACGATCTTATCCCCCTGGACAAGAACGCTTTTGACCGCCGAGGTCCCCAGGTCCAAACCCAATACCAGCATCACACGCCTCCCTTTTCGGCGCACCCTAAGGCGCATTGCAGGAATGCACAAAGGCCCGTGCCCCCACGGCGCTTCCCTTGGCGCGCGCCACAGGCTAGCTGCGGGAGGACGAAAGGAAGTGTCATGTCTGCGATTGTCTCCGTAAAGGGCCTCAGGAAGGTCTACGAGTCCGGGTTCGAGGCGCTCGCGGGCGCCGATCTCGACATCGAAGAGGGGGAGGTGCTCGCGCTCCTCGGTCCCAACGGCGCGGGCAAGACAACGCTGATTTCCACGATCTGCGGCATCACCACGATCTCCGGCGGCTCGGTCACCGTGGGCGGGCACGACATCGTCTCCGGCTACCGCAAGACGCGCGCGCTCATCGGCCTCGTGCCCCAGGAGATCGCGCTCGAACCCTTCGAGAAGGTCATCAACACCGTCCGCTTCTCCCGCGGGCTCTTCGGCAAGGCCCCGAACGATGCCTATATCCGCGAGCTACTGGAGACGCTCTCGCTCGCCGACAAGGCCGAAAGCCAGATCCGCGAGCTCTCGGGCGGCATGAAGCGCCGCGTCCTCATCGCCAAGGCGCTGGCGCACGAGCCCCGCGTCCTCTTCCTCGATGAGCCCACCGCGGGCGTCGATGTCGAGCTGCGCAAGGGCATGTGGGAGACGGTGGAGAAACTGCGCCAGCAGGGTGTCACCATCATCCTCACCACCCACTACATCGAAGAGGCGGAGGCCATCGCCGACCGCGTCGCCGTCATCAACAAGGGCCGCATCCTCATCGTCGAAGACAAGGACGCGCTCATGGGCCGGATGGGCCAAAAAACGCTGCGAGTCGAGCTGGGGGAGCCTATCTCCGCACTGCC
>JBCBME010000211.1:0-5035 GCA_039822945.1 Pseudomonadota bacterium | reverse complement strand
TTCTCCGTCGCGAGCCCCGCCACGCCAAGGGTGAAAGACTCCGTCCCATTGTGGCGGATGATGATGTCCGGGTCGCTGACGCGCTCCCGCGTGATCCCGGCAAAATCGCTCAGCTGCAATGGGACGGAGTCTTTCACCCTTGGCGTGGCGGGGCTCGCGACGGAGAACATTGTCGAGATCGGGGAGCGCGTGGATGCGCGGCTGGCCGAGCTGGAAAACGAGCTGCCCATCGGGGTGAGCGTTGCGCCCATCTATCAACAGCACGTCGTCGTCGATGAAAGCGTGAACGACTTTCTCGTGAACCTCGCCATGTCAGTGAGCATCGTGATCGTTGTGTTGGCGCTCTTCATGGGCGTGCGGGCGGCGCTGGTCGTTGGCATCACGCTTTTGCTGACGGTGGTGGGGACGGTCCTTTTCATGGCGATCGGTTCCATCGAGATGGAGCGGATTTCGCTCGGCGCGCTCATCATCGCGATGGGGATGCTGGTGGATAACGCCATCGTCGTGGCCGAAGGCATGCAGCAGGCCATGGCGCGCGGGAAGTCCTCCCGCGATGCGGCCGCGGAGGCCGCGAACAAGACGCAGATCCCGCTGCTCGGCGCGACGGTCATTGGCATCATGGCGTTTTCCGGGATCGGGCTCAGCAACGATTCCACGGGTGAGTTCATGTTCTCGCTCTTTGCCGTCATCGGGATCTCGCTTCTTCTGTCATGGGTGTTGGCGATCACGGTGACGCCGCTTTTGGGCCATTACCTCTTTAAGACGAGCACGGGTGAGGGCGCGGATCCTTATGGCGGCGTGATCTACCGCGCCTATGGCGGCTTTCTGCGGCTGATGCTGCGCCTGCGCTGGATCGTGGCGGTAGCGCTGATCGGGGTGACGGTGGCGTGTTTCGCGCTCTTTGGGCAGGTGCGGCAGCAGTTCTTTCCCGACAGCAGCACGCCTCTCTACTTCGTGCATTACAAGCTCCCCCAGGGGGCCTCTGTCCAACAGGTGGCGGAGGATCTGGGCGTCGTCGAGGCCTGGCTCTCCGAGCGGGAGACCGTGACCGCCCATACGAGCTTTGCCGGCGGGGGCGCGGCGCGCTTCATGCTGACCTACCAGGCCGAGGACGATAACCCGAGCTATGGGCACATGATCGTGCGCGTCTCCTCTCTTGATCTCATCGGTGAAGAGATGGACGCGCTCGAGGCCTTTGCCGCGGCAAACCTCACAGCCGGGCAATTCCGCACCCAGCGACTGGCCTTTGGGCCGGGCGGCGGTGCCCCGATCCAGGCGCGCTTTTTCGGGCCGGACCGGGAGGTGCTGCGCGAGCTCGCCAATGAGGCGCGTCAGCTGATGGCGGATGCGAGCCCCAACACCCTCAACACCCGTATCGATTGGGCCGAGCAGGAGGCCATTCTGCGCCCTGTCTACGCGGAGGCCCGCGCGCAGGAGGCCGGGATCTCGCGCACCGACATCACGGAGACGCTCGCCTTTGCCACCACGGGCAGCCGCGTGGGGACCTTCCGAGAGGGGGACCGGCAGATCCCGCTTATCCTGCGCGCGCCAGAGGGCCACGGGCTCGGGCTCACTGACTTCCTGATCTACTCCTCGGCGGGCAACATCTTCGTGCCCATGGAGCAGGTGACCGACGGGTTGATCTTTGACGTCCAGGACACACGGATCGAGCGGAAGGATCGGGAAAACGTCATCACCGTGGGTGCCGATATCCCGCGCGGGTTTACGGCGGCAGAAGTGCAAGTCGACGTCGACGCCCCGATCGAGGGGATGGAGCTGCCGCCAGGTTACCGATTTGAATGGGGCGGGGAGCGTAAGAGCTCCGCCGATGCGCAGGCCTCGCTCGGCACGCAGCTGCCCATGGCGGTGCTCAGTATGCTCCTCATCACGGTGCTGCTCTTCAACGGGCTCCGGCAGACGGCGGTGATCTGGCTTCTGGTGCCAATGTCGGTGAATGGCGCGGCGCTCGGCCTCGTGGGGACGGGGCTGCCCTTTACGTTCACGGCGCTTCTGGGGCTCTTGTCGCTCTCGGGGATGCTGATCAAGAACGGCATCGTCCTAGTGGAAGAGATCGATCTGACACGGGCTGCAGCCCCCGCAAAGCCAATGATCGATGCGATTACGGAGGCGTCGGTGTCGCGTCTGAGGCCCGTTCTTTTGGCGGCGGCGACGACGATCCTCGGGATGATCCCGCTCCTGTCGGACGCGTTCTTTGCCTCGATGGCGGTGACGATTATGGGCGGGCTGGCCTTTGCCTCCCTCCTCACGCTTATCGCCGCGCCGGTCTTTTACTTCCTCTTCTTCAACACGCGGAGCGCAGCGGCCGTCAGCGCGCCGGCGTGAGGACTTCGGCCGCGCGCGCCGCCCATGCTGCGTAGATGGCCGGGCCGGGGTGAAAGCCGTCAGCGGCCATGGTGGCGGGATCGGGGGTGAAGTCCATCGGCACGTAATGCGCCTCTGGCGTGTCCTGCACGATCTCGCGCAGGAGCCCGTCCAACGCCCGAGACCGCGCCCCGAGCACGGACCGCAGCGGCTGCGGCAGAAGGGGAAACACCCCGAGATCCGGGACGCCCGAGACCGCGATCCGAGGGCTGCCAAAGCGCCGCTGGATATCTCCGAGGAGCGCGCGATAGCCTGAGGACCAGCGGTGGGCGCTCACGCCGTTTTTGGTGTCATTGACGCCGAGTGCGATCAGAACGGCGTCACAATCCTCTGCCTCCATCGCGGCGATCCTGCGCCGTGTGGTTTTGACGGTAGCACCTGAGGCGGCCTCCAGCCGCCATGTGACGGCGTGGTCCCGCGCAAGCGCCCCTGCGAGGTGCCCGGACAAAGCCTCTGACTGATGCCCGGCCCCGACACCTGCCGCGGAGCTATCCCCCAGGATCAGGAGGCGCAGAGGCGGGCCCGCGCCCGTGCGCCCCGCCCGAGGGCCGGCCGCCTCCGGCAAGCGGGAGGCGCGCGCCATCGTCCAGAGGGCCTGAGGCACAAGAACGGGAGACAGGGCGAGGGTTTTGAGCAGCATTTTCGCCGTCACTATCCCAAGGACAGGTGGCGGTCTCAAGCCTGCCGAGCTTCGGGTTTGGAGCTGAGTCGTCCCCCCTCTCAAGGCGCCAAAAGGGCGCGAGAGACGATTCGAGCCGGGGGGTGCTGAGCGCTTTGTTTCCCAGGGTGCGACAATCTGGCAGCAAGAAAATTACTCGCCTAAAAGTTGATTATGTATGCGCTCGCATACTGACGCGCTCGAAGCTTTGCGAAATACCCCCTGTTTTTTCATGGTATTTTCAGGTTTTCACATACTCGCCTCAGACCTTGTAAATTTTTCCACAATCTTTGCGTGCAGCTTGACCTAGATCACTCCGCCGTGACCCAGCGTCATTTATGCTTGCTCCAAGCGAAATCGCCGCACGAGCCGCTCGATCAATGGGCTCAAGAGGAGGACACATCATGACCCCGCGAGATCTCACGCATCCCCGTCCCCATGTCGACGCTGCGGGCTACGCGGCCGAGTATGCGCGCTCTGTCGAAGACCCCGCCGCGTTCTGGTCAGAAAAGGCGCAGCGGCTCGACTGGATCACACCATTTACGACGGTCAAGAATACCTCTTTTGCCCCCGGCAACATCGACATCCGCTGGTTCGAGGATGGCACGCTCAATGTCGCGGCCAACTGCATTGACCGCCATCTCGCCACCCGTGGCGATCAGACCGCCATCATCTGGGAGCCCGACGACACGTCGAAGGATGCCCCCCAACACATCACCTACCGAGATCTGCACGCCTCCGTGTGCAAAATGGCCAACGTGCTGAAAGGCCTTGGGGTGGGCAAAGGCGACCGGGTCATCATCTACCTCCCGATGATCCCGGAAGCCGCCTACGCTATGCTGGCCTGTGCCCGGATCGGGGCCATTCATTCCATCGTTTTTGCAGGTTTCTCCCCGGACGCCCTCGCGGCGCGGGTCCAAGGCTGTGGCGCAAAGGTCGTCATCACCGCGGATTTCGCGCCGCGGGGCGGACGAGAAACCCCGCTGAAGGCCAATGCCGACAAGGCGCTGGCGAGCTGTGACGCCGATGTTCAGTGCCTCGTCGTCAAGCGCACCGGCGGCGAGATCGCCTGGACGGACCGCGACCGCGATTATACCGCGTGTGCTGAAGAGGCCTCTGACGTCTGCCCAGCCGAGGAGATGAACGCGGAGGATCCGCTTTTCATCCTCTACACGTCGGGCTCCACGGGCCAGCCCAAGGGCGTGGTGCACACGACGGGCGGCTATCTCGTCTACGTCTCGCTCACCCACGAGGTGGTGTTCGACTACCACGAGGGCGATGTCTTCTGGTGCACGGCCGATGTGGGTTGGGTCACCGGCCACAGCTACATCGTCTATGGGCCTCTGGCCAACGGCGCCACGACCGTGATGTTCGAGGGCGTGCCCACCTACCCCGATGCGGGCCGGTTCTGGGAGGTTTGCGCCAAGCACTCCGTCACGCAATTCTACACCGCCCCCACCGCCATCCGCGCGCTGATGGGTCAGGGCAAGGAGTGGGTCGAGGCCCATGATCTGAGCAACCTGCGCGTGCTGGGTTCGGTGGGTGAGCCCATCAACCCGGAGGCCTGGAACTGGTACAACCATGTCGTCGGAAAGGGCACCTGCCCCATCGTCGATACCTTCTGGCAGACGGAGACGGGCGGGCACATGCTCACCCCCCTCCCCTTCGCCACGAAGCTGAAGCCCGGTGCGGCGCAGCAGCCTTTCTTTGGCGTCCAGCCCGTCGTGCTTGAGCCCACCTCGGGCGAGGTGATCGAGGGCAACGCCGTCGAGGGTGTGCTGGCCATCAAGGACAGTTGGCCCGGCCAGATGCGCACCGTCTGGGGCGATCACGAGCGCTTCGTCAAGACGTATTTCAGCGATTACAAAGGCTATTACTTCTCAGGCGACGGCTGCCGCCGCGACGAGGATGGCGATTACTGGATCACCGGGCGCGTGGACGATGTCATCAACGTCTCGGGCCACCGGATGGGCACGGCGGAGGTTGAATCCGCTC
>JBCBME010000210.1:0-5036 GCA_039822945.1 Pseudomonadota bacterium | reverse complement strand
CTCCTCTTCACCCGGCCGATGCCCGCGCCCGTGCTCGAGGCCGCCCACGCCTTTGCCGATGTGGAGATGCGCGACAGCAACGTCCCCATGACCGTGGGCGAACTGAAAGCCTCCATGTGGCTCTTTGATGCTATCATCCCCACGCTGGGCGACGCCTGCCAGGCCGGGATGATGGAGGGGCGCTGCAAGCTCCTCGCGAACTTCGGGGTGGGCTACAACCACATCGACGTGGCCGCCGCCAAGGCGGCGGGGATCGCCGTCACCAACACGCCCGGCGCCGTCACGGATGCCACCGCCGACATCGCGCTCTTGCTCATGCTCATGAGCTGTCGCCGCGCAGGCGAGGGGGAGCGGATGGTGCGCGCCGGCGACTGGGGCGGCTGGCATCCGACGCAGATGCTCGGGCTCCATATGTCCGGCAAGACAGTAGGGATCGTGGGCATGGGCCGCATCGGTCAGGCCATCGCGCGCCGCTGCCATTTCGGCTTTGGCATGGATGTCGTCTTCTACAACCGCTCGCAGAAAGACGCGGGCCTCCCCGCCCGCCAGACCGAGACGCTGGCAGAGTGCGTGGCAGCCGCCGATGTCATCGTGTTGGCCATCCCGGGCGGAGCAGAGACGCGCCACATGATCAACGCGGAGGCGCTGGCGGCGATGCAGCCCCACGCGCATCTCGTCAACATAGCCCGGGGCGATGTGATGGATGAGGCGGCGCTGATCGCTGCCCTCGATGCAGGCCAGATCGCGGGCGCAGGGCTCGATGTCTACGAGTTCGAACCCAAGGTGCCGGAGGCGCTCGTGGCGCGCGAAAACGTGGTGCTCTTGCCGCATCTCGGCACGGCAGCTTTGGAAGTGCGCACCTCGATGGGGCTGATGGCGGTCAACAATGTGAAGGCCTTCGCCGACGGGGTCGACCTGCCGAACCCGGTCTGAGCGCGCCTACTGCCCCGTCGCCTCGCGAAAGTGGCGGCGACAGAGGCTCACATATCTCTCGTTGCCCCCCACCTGAACTTGAGGGCCCTCGGTGAGGACATTGCCCGCCTCGTCCATGCGCACCACCATCGTGGCCTTCTTGCCGCAATGGCAGATCGTGCGGACCTCCCGCATCTCGTCCGCGATGGCCAGAAGCGCGGCGGATCCGGGAAAGAGCTCGCCCCGGAAATCGACGCGGAGCCCGTAGCACATGATCGGCACGCCCAGATCATCGACGGCGCGCGCCAGCTGCCAGACCTGGTCGCGCGAGAGCCACTGCGCTTCGTCCACGAACACGCAGTGACAGGGCCCGGCCTCAAGCCGCCGTGCCACTTTCTCGAAAAGGTCCTCACCCGCCACATAGGTGTCGGCAGCCTCCGAGATCCCGATGCGCGAGCCGATCTGACCCTCTCCCGCGCGGTCATCAAAGCTCGCCGTCATCAGATACGTGGCCATGCCGCGCTCCACGTAGTTGTGGGACGCCTGCAAAAGCAGCGTGGATTTGCCGGCATTCATCGTCGAGTAGTTGAAATAGAGCTTAGCCATGGCTCCCCCTGCCGCCTCGCGCGCGCCCGCGCAAGGGGGGCAAGGGCCTCAGATCCGCGGATGTGAGGCCTGCGAGAGCCCGCTGCGCTTCCCAGTTCCCTGGCCCGTCCCCATCCCGGTTGACGCGCAGCGAGCCTACCCGGTTCCGGCGTCGGGGCCACCGGCACGCACTCTCACCCCAAACCACACGGGGTGTAAGCGAGGATTGCATTGCGTGCTCCACCCAATAATGGGAAAACCGTCCGGGCTTTCCCCATGGGAAGAGGGGGAGGGCGTGTGCATGTTGGGACGTTATACGGGGCGAGAGACGCCATGGCCGGCAAAGGCAGCTATCTGAAAAAACACACTGAATCGCTGGTCAAGGCGGTGGGCATCGAGAAAGCCTGCGAGGTGTCGGGAAAGTCGAAGGCCACGCTGGGGCGCTACTACGCCGACACCGACGAGCATTCCGACCGCTTCATGCCCGTCGACACAGTCGCAGCACTCGAACACGCGGCAGGCTATCCGCACGTGACAAGCGCGCTCGCGGATCTGAGCGGCGCCACGCTGAGCTACGATTCAGAGCGCCGAAATGCCGATGGCGGCAATGGCGGCGTGAACGCCGACGTGGTGGCGCTCTCACAGCGCTTTGCCATGCTCATGAGCGAGTACCATATGTCGATCGAAGACGGTGTCATCACCATCAACGAGGCCAAGCGGCTCTTGCGAGAAACCTCGGCGCTGCAACAGGTGCTCCTCGATATGAAGCTCCACCTCGAGGAAGAGGCAGGCTGAATGGATCTCTCGGATCTGCCACACATCGTGCCGGGCGCGCTTGAGCCGCTCGACACAGCCGCGCTGGCGGCCCCTGGCGATGACGGGCATCCGCCGCGGATCCTGCTGCTCTATGGCTCGCTGAGGCCGGAGAGTTATTCGCGAAAAGCTGCCGAAGAGGGCGCGCGGATCCTGCGGGCGCTGGGCTGTGAGACGCGCATGTTTGATCCATCAGGTCTGCCGCTACCGGGAGACGCCGATGAAACGCATCCGAAGGTGGCCGAGCTGCGCGAGCTGGCGCTCTGGTCAGAAGGGATGGTTTGGTCCTCGCCCGAGCGCCACGGGGCCATGACGGGGATCATGAAGACGCAGATCGACTGGATCCCGCTTTCTGCCATCGGCGGCATCCGCCCGACGCAGGGCAAGACGCTCGCGCTGATGCAGGTCTGCGGCGGCAGCCAAAGCTTCAACACTGTCAACCAGATGCGCATCCTCGGGCGCTGGATGCGGATGGTGACGATCCCCAACCAGTCGAGCGTCGCCAAGGCCTGGCAGGAATTCGAGGGCGACCGGATGAAGGCGTCGGCCTATTACAACCGGATCGTGGACGTGATGGAGGAACTGGCGCGCTTCACGCTGATGACGCGGGGGCGCAGCGCGGGTTTGACCAGCCGCTATTCCGAGCGCGTTGAAAGCGTTGAAGAGGTCCACGCGCGGGTGTCAAAATCGCTCTCCTAAGGGGCGGCTCGCTCCTTTGCGCCAGCGGGCCCACCCGCCTCCCTTCTGCGCCCTGCGGGCTTGAACCTTCGGTGGCCTCGCTTCGCTCGGGGGCTTGGGGCCGCCTTACGCGCGTTCGAGGATGGCGGAGCCCACCGAGTAGCCCGCGCCGAAAGAGCAGATGAGGCCTAGATCGCCGGGCGCAAGATCACTGGAGTATTTCGCGAAGGCGATGACTGACCCAGCGGAGGAGGTGTTGGCATAGTCCTGCAGGATGTTTGGCTGCTCGCCCGCGTCTGGTGTGCGCCCGAGGACCTTTTTGCCGATGTAATCGTTCATCGTCTTGTTGGCCTGGTGGAGCCAGAGCCTCTTGAGCGCGCTGCTCTCGATGCCTGCATCGCCCAGATGCGCGGCGATGTGGTGGGACACGAGCGGCAGCACCTCTTTGAAGACCTTGCGCCCGTTTTGCATGAACTGCATGTCGCGCCGGTCCTCCATCTGGCCGTGAGCGCGGCGCAAGTATCCGTTATTGTTGCGGATATTGTTGGAAAACTGCGTGGCACAGCGGGTGGATCTGACGAGGAACTTGTCGCCCTGCGCGTCTTCGGCGCGTTCGAGGACAAGCGCGGTGGCCACGTCGCCAAAGATGAAATGGCAGTCTCGGTCCCGCCATTCGAGATGGGCCGAGCAGATCTCCGGGCAGATGACGAGCGCCTTGCGCACCGATCCCGCGCGGATCATGTCGCAGGCGGATTGAAGCCCGAAGGTGGCCGACGAGCAGGCCACGTTCATGTCATAGGCAAAGCCGCCCGCGCCCAGAAGCTCTTGAATTTCCACGGCAATCGCGGGGTAGGCGCGCTCGTGGTTCGAGGCCGCGCAAAGGATGCAGTCGATCTCGCCCGCGCCCACGCCCGCCATCGCGAGCGCCTTGTGCGCCGCATCGACGCCCATTTCGGCCATCTGCGAGGGCGCGTCATCCGGGCGCGTGGCGAGGCGGGGATGCATCACCTGCGGGTCAAGGATGCCTGATTTGTCGAGCACGTAGCGCCGCTCAATTCCGCTCGCAGCAACGATGAAATCCGCAGACGACTGCGGCACGGGCGCCCGCTCACCGGCCGCGATCGCTGCGGCGTGTTTGGCATTTTCGAGATCCGCGAAGGCGTTGAAGGCCGCCACCAGCTCGTCGTTGGTGATGACGTTCGCGGGCGTGAACACGCCGGATCCTGTAATGGTTGGTTGATACATGGGCACTCCTCACCGCCTCGTTTACTTCTGCCCAGAGTGCGCGTCCAGCGCATGAAGGGCACCTAACCGCGCCCTCTCGTCGGGCCAGATGAGGCCCAATGGCTACGCTGCGTTCGCCCCACCCGTGTTTCCTGTGGGTAAGTCTGTGGCTTGGGGTTTTGCCCACTTGCTGGGCTGAGTGGGCTGCCTACTTTGAGCATCAAGTGAGCAAATCAGACTTGCTGGTGTAAGGGGGCGCATGCATGGCCAGAGGGCAACCTGTTGCGAGGTATGCGGCATACTGGCTTCTCGCAAACTGTCTCGCAGATGGCGGTATACCAAATGCCGGTCAGGCACGGGTCGCGCTGGCAAAGATGCTCAAACCAATAAAGGACCGCCCAAACGGCAAACCCGGAAAGTTCATAAGCCGAGCGACCGTTGCTGTGGCTGCGCGTCCAGAGGGGCTGATTTCAGCCGCGTCCTACGAACTGATCCATATGGGTTTGGCGAAGTACATGCGCCGCACGGATCCATCTGCGTCTGTCCCACGCAAGGACCTGGACCGTGATTGTTACAATGTGGTGCTCTCCAATGTCGGGCGGACGATTGGTGCGCTGTCGCAGGCGGGGCACACTGCCATGGGAGCAGAACTTCAGCTGGATCTGGAGATACGCTTTGGTCTAACAGCACAAGCAATCGAGGAGCTGGATGCGGGGTGCGCAGTGACGGCAAACTATGCCCGCGCGGAGGAATCATTCATCCGCGAACGCACCCGCAGTAGCGCGATAACGCTGAAAATTTTATCAACTGCGGCAGACGGGCAC
>JBCBME010000209.1:0-5040 GCA_039822945.1 Pseudomonadota bacterium | reverse complement strand
GCCATGCCACGTGACGGGCTGGCCCGTTTCGGCCTCAAGCGCGCCGGAATAGAGCCCGATGTTGTAATCGACGCATTTGCCTAGAGAGAAGCTGGAGGTGGAGTGCGTGATTTGCCCCGCGGCGTGCCAGGTGCTGCCCGACGTGAGCTCCGCCTTTTCGAGCAGGACCGTCTCCGGCCCCCACCCTTCATGCCCCAAATGATAAGCGAGGCCGACCCCCATGATGCCGCCACCGACGATGACAACGCGGGCCTGAGTTGGAAGGTCTTGGGCCACTGTCGCGCTCCCTGATCCGAGTCGTGTTTTCGCTCGACAGGCTAAGCGGACATTTGTACCATAGTCAATCATGGATGGCACAAACGTATCAGATACGATTCTCAAGCAGCTGGCGGGTGGGTTGGGGGACCTCACGCCAGAGGCGCGCAAGGCCGCGACCTACGTGTTGGAGAACCCGCGCGATGTGGGCGTGTTGACCGTGCGCGAGATCGCGCTGGCCGCTGATGTGAAACCCAACACCGTCGTGCGGATGGCGCGGCAAGTGGGCTTTGAGGGCTACGACGACTTTCGCGAACCCTTCCGCGAGGCGATCCGACGGGGGGCTGCTGATTTCCCCGACCGCGTGCGCTGGCTTCAGGACATTCGAAAGTCAGGGGATATGGGCGGGCTCTATGCGGATATGGTCCGCGATGTCCTTTCCAATATCGAAGACACCTTCGCCGCGATCTCCACCGACGATTTGCGCATGGCCGCGGAAGACATCTGGGACGCAAGGCGTGTCTTTGTGCTCGGCGTGGGCGTCAACAACGCGGTCGCGCGCAACTTCACCTATCTCGCCTCCACGGGCATGACGGAGTTTCATGCCATCCCGCGCCCCGGCTCCACGCCGCTCGATGATCTCGCTTTTGCCGATGGTCGCGACATCCTGATCGCCATGACCTGCAAGCCTTACCGCTCCGAAGTGGTGGAAGCAGTGGAGATCGCCCGCCAACAGGGCATGAAGATCGTCTCGCTGTCGGATAGCCCGGCCAGCCCGATCTTGCGCAGCGTCGATCATGGGTTTCAGGTGTCGGTGGATACGCCGCAATTCTTTCCGTCTACAGTGAGCCTGATTGCGCTTCTCGAAACGCTTCTGTCCTTTGTCATCGCCGTGGCAAGCGATGAAATCCCGGCGCGGGTGGAGACGTTTCACAAGCGTCGCCATCAGCTCGGCCTCTATCACTCGGAGGAGAAATGACTGCACCCCTCCGCTCCCTCGCCGCGCGGTACTACACGGACCCGCAGGTGTTCCAGCTTGAGAATGCGGGGCTCCTCGCACGCACCTGGCAATTCGGCTGCCACAGCTCCGAGGTCAAAGGCGTGGGCGACTACACCACTTTCGAGATCGCGGGGGAGAGCCTCTTTGCCATCCGTGGCCGCGACGAGAAGATCCGTGTCTTCTACAACGTCTGCCAGCACCGCGCGCATCAGCTCGTGAGCGGCTCGGGCTCAACGCGGATGGTTGTGTGCCCCTACCATGCTTGGACCTATGAGCTCACTGGGGCGCTGCGCGCCGGGCCCAACATCAAGGCCGTGGAGGGCTTCGACAAATCGAGCGTCTGTCTGACGGAAGTGCGCGTCGAGGAGTTCTTGGGCTTCGTATTCGTCAATCTCGACAAGGATGCCGCGCCGATGGAGGCGTGGTTCCCCGGGGCACGCGCAGAACTCGAGGAGTGGGTTCCCAACTGGGCCGAGCTCGCGCCGCTTGAATGGGTTGAAATCCCGGAAGCCTGCAACTGGAAGGTGTCGGTCGAGAACTATTCCGAGTGCTACCATTGCACGCTGAACCACCCCACCTTCGCCAACGGCGTGGTGAAGCCCGAGACCTATGACATCCAGCCCCAGGGCATGTGCCTGCGCCACACAACGCAGTGCCAGAGCCTTGAGGACATGACCTATGACATCAACTCAGGCTTTGCGCACAGCCACGAATATTCCAGCTGGTTCCTGTGGCCGATGTTCTCGGCGCAGGTCTATCCGGGCAATGTGCTCAATACCTACCATTGGCGCACCTTGGGGCATGACCGTGTGGTGGTTTGGCGCGGTTGGTATTCGGTCGGAGGCGTGGAGGATCCGAAGGTCCGAGCGCTTGCAAGGCAGGATCGCGAAACGACCGTGGAGGAAGACATCCACCTCGTGGAATCCGTGCAGCGCGGCCTGCAATCGCGGGGCTACATCCCCGGGCCACTGGTGGTGGACCCGACCGGCGGCGTGAATTCCGAACACCCGATCATGCACCTTCAACGCTGGATGCGCGAGGCGGTTGACGGTGCCTGATGGGCCCACGATCTCGTCGCTGTCCAATGGTGCGGATCGCATGACGCGACTGACCTGCCCATGCCGCGGCGCGCCGGGGTCACAAAGGCCATGATGCCACCCAAATGGACAGCGGAGCAAAAGCTCTTTCCCCATCAGGTGGGCTTCACCTGCCCCCCGTTCGACTATGACGCCGCCCCGTCCGACTTTCTGCGCATGTGCCCGGCGAGTGTCGGTGTCCATGGCTGGATGCTGCATGTGCCGGATTACGCCCACGGCCTCGACCAGCGGAAGGCGAACTTTGGGATGCTTGAGGACTTCGTCCATTGCATGGCCCGGAACGGTGTCGATGTCTGCGGCCAAGTGGGGTCAAACTGGGTTCATGCCAGCGGGCTGGGGGTTGAGGGTATCCGGCGGCACTGCGCTGAGCTCTCAGAGAAGTACGGCACGCGGTTTCACATGGCAGGCTATGCTATGGTCGAGGCCTTGCGGGCCCTGAATGTGGAGAAGGTCGCGATCAACGCCGCCTACCACTGGCCCGACTGGTGGCAGGGCACGGTCGGGTTTTTGCGAGAGGCGGGGTTTGACGTGGTCTGGGCTGGCAACTTTGTCGATCAGGGCTGGTTTCCGGACCAGGAGACCGTGAACGCAAAGCGCTGGATCTTTGACGGCGATCTCTTTGAGCGCAGCTTTTCTTACGTCGCTGAGAAGGCACCGCGGGCAGAGGCCTATCTCATCAACGGCATGTGCAACTTCCGCTCCGGCCCGGATGGCCAGCCACAGCGGCCGCTGCACCTTGCCCGCGACATGGAAGCCAAGCTCGGCAAACCCGTCATTGGGCATGACACCGCACTCTATTGGCGGATCATGAAAGACCTTGGCATCGCCCCCACCACCTCGCAAAGCCGCCTGCTCGAGAGCCTCCATGCATAAGATCATCGCGCTCTGGGCCGTGCCCCGGTCAACCTCGACTGCCTTCGAATGGATGATGCGTCAGCGGGGAGACCTGGATTGCCTCCACGAGCCCTTTGGGGAGGCGTGGTACCAAGGCGAAGACCCCCTTTGGCCTCGCTTCAAGACCGGTGAGAAAACGACGCCGGGCCTGACCATTAAGAGCGTTTGGGACGACATCCAGGCCCGTGCGGCAAGGGGGCCGGTCTTTCTCAAGGACTTTCCGCATTACGTCAGCCACATGTGGACCCCGGACTTTCTCGGCCACTTCACCCATGCCTTCCTGATCCGTGACCCGGCCAAGACGATCTCATCGATCTACGACAAATGGCCGGACTTCGATGAGCTCGAGGTCGGGTTTCCGGAGCAGCGCGCGCTCTTTGACCTGCTGACCGCTCTGCACGGCACACCGCCCCCCGTGATTGACAGCGATGATCTGCTGGAAGCGCCCGAGGCCGTGGTGGAAGCCTTCTCCACCGCTATGGGTCTTCCGTTTCTTCCCGAGGCAATGTCATGGGAGCCGGGCGGCGATCCATCGGCGCATAGCTGGTGGGACGGTGGATCCTTTCACGCCAACCTCGCGAACTCGACCGGCCTCACGCGGCAACCCCGCCGCTATGTCGAAGTGGCGGACGCGCCCGAACGGGTGCGCCGGGTGCATCGTCGGATGAAACCGCATTACGATCATTTGTACCAACACCGGATCAGACCGTGATGACGCGGGACGCTCCATCGCGCGTCGCGCATATCAATGCCGCCGCATAAGCTGACGAAAGGGTAGGATATGAGCGCATTTGACGAAGACCTGTTTCTCAAGGGCCTCGAGCAACGCAAAGCGACGCTGGGCGCCGAATACGTCGAAAAGAACCTCGCCGCGGCAGATGACTTTACCCGGCCTTTCCAGGAAGCGATGACGGCGTGGTGTTGGGGGTTTGGCTGGGGCGACGATGTGATCGACGCGAAAACGCGCTCCATGATGAACCTGTCGATGATTGGCGCTCTCGGAAAGATGCAGGAGTGGGAGATCCACTGCCGTGGCGCGATCAACAACGGTGTCACTCCCGAAGAGATCCGCGCAATCATCCACGTCATCGGCATCTATTGCGGGGTTCCCCAAGCGCTCGAGTGTTTTCGGTCGGCGCGCAAGGTCCTGCAAGAAACACAGTAGGCGCCAGAGCCGCAGGCGGAACGGACGCCAAACCTCATATTTGGGGGGCGCTCAATGGCGGTCGCGACCAAGCGGTGACCGCGTTGGACCACCAAAGCAGGCATCACACACTCAAGTTTTGCGGTCTCTGACAATTAGCTCTGCTCGGGGTGCCGCGGGCGCTTTGCGAGTTCTCGATAGAGTGCCGGAGGCGAAACCCCGATCCAATCGGCCACGCGAACCCATGCGCCGGCCCTCGGAGGCCCATAGAGCTCGAGATAGGCCTCAAGCCGGTCAGCCACCTTGCGCAATCGCATGATCTCTATGCGCATCCGCAATGTTTGGAGCTCTTCTGCCGTTCGCTTGAACGCTCTGAGCGAGGGGGGCTCCTGTAGTGCGGCGCCGCTCAAATGTGTCATCAGTTTCGCCTTGGGAAGCGCGGCCACAGTCGTTGCAGCGTCCACGACCGCATCGCAGTGGTAGTGCGTGGCAAACAAGGAGGCTTCAGCCACCAGATCACCTGCATGGGCGGTGTGTAGGGTCAGGATCCCGCCGTCCTTCAACGTCCGCCGAAGCAGGACCCGGCCCCGCAGCAAAAGGAAGGCGTGTCTGACAGGATCGTCCCGCCGAAAGAGGAGTTCACCCGCCTC
>JBCBME010000208.1:0-5040 GCA_039822945.1 Pseudomonadota bacterium | reverse complement strand
GGCACCTCATCGGCCAAGGGTACCGAACCTTCGGCTACATCGGCAGCCAGGGGGGCAGTGATCTTCGCGCAAAGAAGCGCTTTGAAGCCTTCGCCACGGTCCTTCGGGAGGCGGGCGCGCAGCTCGTCGCTGTTCGCGAGGCCGAGGGCGAAAGCTCCATGGGCGTGGGGCGGAAGATGACCGATGAGGTTCTGCGGGCAAAGGATCCGCCGCGGGCCATTTACTATGCCAATGATGACCTCGCGGCTGGCGGCATGATGCATTGCCTGGCGGAAAACGTGGCGATGCCCGGCGATGTCGCGCTTGCCGGGTTCAATGGGCTCGGGTTCTTGGACTCGCTGCCGTTGAAGCTGACCACAACCGTCACGCCGCGCTTCGAGATTGGAAAGGAGGCGGCCACGTGGCTCGCGAGCTCGGCCCCGTCAGGTACCGCGACCGGAGCCTTGCTTGAAGCGCGGCTCGACGTTGGGGAGACGACGTAAGCAGGTATTGGGTCCGAGCCCCTCGCTTCGCTCTTCACTGGAAGTGGCATCCTCATCCGGGCTCGATTGCGGGCCAGAGACATGTGCCTTCTAGAGTGAAGCGGGTCAGTTTGCGTTCGAGAGGGCCATAGGCCGTTGCGTTGTGCGCCTCTTGTAGATCCCTGCGACAGCGATCTAAGAGGTAATCAGCGGCCATGTATTGTCCGCGATTGGTCCGACACCCGCCGGTCTGCGCGCGCGGACAGAAATGCCATCCCGCCAATGGCAAAAATCACCAGTGCTGCCCCCGCCCATTGAAGCGCCGTGAGCCGCTCTGAAAGAAAGACCCACGCCAAACCGATCGTGAAGACCGGAACGAGGCTGAGATAGACGCCCGCGATGTATACCTCCGTTTTCTGCAGGCCGATGAGGTAGATGTAGAACGCCGCGCCGTAGTAGATCGCCCCTGAGCCGACCGCGCACAGCACCAAAAAGACCGATCCGGTCTCGGTCCGAACGAGGCCGGAGATGTCCGCCGCGCACCAGATTACAGAGGACACCGCGCAGGCCACGATCTGAACAACGAGGAGCGCCGTGAGGGTGTCGACCCTCCCGCTGAGCCCGCGCATCCAAACCACGTAGATCGCCGCACTGGCTGTTGAAAAGAACGCAAAGCTCAGGCCCGCCACCCGGCTCGGTGACGCGTCAAGCCCGCCACCCACGACGATGCCGATCACTCCGACGACGGCGACAAGCGCCAGGATCGCGGTCGATAGAGGAGATTTCTCCCCCAGAACAAACCAGGCGAGCCCGAGGATCATAACGGGCTGCGTCGCGAAGACGACGGACGCCTCGCTTGCCGTGATCAGGGCCAAGGCGAAGATCGTCCCGACCGAACCGCACCCAAGGATGACGCCAGCAAGCGCCGGGTGCACAAGCACCCCGAGTGGCACGGCTCCCCACCCTCGGGCGATGCGCGCGCCAACGAGAAACACAACGCCACCCAGCAGTTGAAACGTCAGAAATGGCAAAGGGTCGATGGCCGCATTCGACGCGCCGTCGAAAGACAAAAGGACCTTGGCCAAGACAGCGCCTAATGCCAGCAGGAATGCGGATGCGACAAAAAAGAGATGGGACCGCGGCATGGGAGCTCCTTGCCAGTCTTGCTAGCGGGCCTTGCAGAAGTTACTCAAACGACAAATATTCCTATTTGGTTGAATTTCAGTAATGCAAAGCCGGGCGCCGAACCTCTCCTCACTCCGGGCCTTCGAAGCCGCGGCCCGGCGCGAAAGCTTTGCAGAAGCCGCGGAAGAGCTTGGCCTGACACCTGCGGCCGTCAGCCGTGCGGTGCGGCGCCTCGAAGACGAACTTGGATTTGATCTCTTCCTACGCTCCCACCGGGCGGTGTCCCTGACGGAGCAAGGTGCTCGCTACGCCCAGAAGGTGACCGAGGGTTTCCGCCACCTCGCTGTTCCAGACGAAAGCGGCGCGCCGAGAAAGCCGCGTGTCACCCTCGATGTGGAGGCCACGTTTCTCCGACAGTGGCTTTTGCCGCGCTTGGCGGAGCCTGCGTTTCGGGACCTCGATATTTCGTTGTCCATCCGCGCGCACCACGATCCACCACGGGTGATACCGGCCGCGGCGGATCTTGCCGTTGTTTGGGGCTACGCGGATTACAGCGGCTTCAAGCGGACGCGGCTCGTCTCGCCAAGAACGATCCTTGTCGCGGCGCCAAAGCTCGCGGTCTCACACCTCTCCGAGGTCGCTGAGACATGCTTGATCCACGAAGCAAACGATCACTGGTGGCGTCTCGTCTACGCAGAGGCGGGAGAGAGCTACCCCGAAAACGCCGACGCCCTGACCTTGACGCGGTGTGATCTGCCGGTTGAGGCAGCCCGCCTCGGGATTGGTGTCGCCGTTGCAGATGACGTGATCGCGGAGCGAGAGCTTCGCAGCGGGGCCCTGCGCCCCGTGCAAGGCCCCCGGCTCGACAGCCAGGATTACTACTTGATGTCCCGGAAGACCGTTTCTGTCCCCGCGAAGGCCTTTGTCGCCTGGATCAGGACCGAGGCGGAGCTCTTCGCCTCCTGGCAAGCAAGCCTTCCGTAGAAAGTGTGCGGCCTTACCGCGCCCAAGCGAGGAGGAGGAAGGCTGGCAGCGCCGTGGCCAGCCAGACCACGCTGTAGAGCGCTGCAGGAATTGCGTAGGCGTTGAAGGTGGGTCCGCCTGCCACAAGAAGCCCCGCAATCGCGAGCGCCAAAGCGCCGTTTTGAACGCCGGTCTCAATGGCGATGGTCTTGGCCTCTCGCGGGGTGGCGCTGAGACACCGCGACACGCCAAAGCCCAGGACCGACAGCGCTGCCACAAGCACAAAGAGCGCGAGCCCAAGTGATGCGAAGTTCTCGGTGACCACCTGCCAATTCGCGGCAATCGCGGCAGCGATCACGCCCGCAAAGAGGGCGATTGCCACCTTGCTCAACACGGGCGCGACCCTGTCTGTGATGCGCGGCAGCCCAGCTCGGAGGGCCACGCCGAGCGAGATCGGCAGTGCGGTGAGAAGAAACGCAGTGACCGCCGTCGTGGCGATCTCGATGTCCGGGGCATCGGCCTGCATGAAATGAGACACAGCGAAATCGAGGACGATGGGAAGCGTGACGACACAGGTCAGGCTGAACGTCGCCGTCAACGTCACCGACAGCGCCACATCCCAGTTTGCGAGCTTCGTGACGATGTTGCTCGCCGCGCCCCCGGGGCAGGCCGCAAGGATCATGAACCCAACCGCCGTTTCCGACGTGAAGCCAAACAGCCGGACGACGACATAGGCCATGAGCGGCAGCAAAAGGACTTGATTGAGGGCACCGATGCAAAAGGCGCGCGGGCGCTCGGCAATGCGCCGGAAGTCGGACGCCGTGAGGCCCAAGCCCAAACTGAACATGATGATCACCACAGCCAGGGGAAGCAGTGCTCCTGTCAGCAGCTCCATGCGCGCGCGTATTTCCAATCAGACCATAGACGTGACATCACGCTAACGGGCGGAACAGCGTTTGACGATGGTCGCCTTGGCGAATTGGGAGGAGTGCTGCGCGGTTGGAGCCGCGGCGCTCAGATATGCAGCGCAGATTGCTCCGTCAGAGGACGCGCGCTCATCAGGGGCACCTTGGGCGCGCGGGCTCCGGCTGCGCGACGGCCTTGTTTTGAGAACGCCTCATCGACAAATCGAGGCCGCATGCCGAGAGACCTCGCCGCCGCAAAATCCCTTTCATGCGCCACCAAGACATCCATGTCGCCATGCCCGACGCCGAGCGCCCGCGCCATGGATCGAAGCGAACCCACAGCGTCATGCGCCTCCGTGGGGTCCCCACGCACCGACAACGACCCGAGGCGCGTCGCACTTGTCAAAAGCGCAGATGACCGGATCAGGTTTGTGGTGAGCAAGGGGTACTCCGACACGAAGCCGGTGGGGCGCAAGTACCCCGGCGGCGCCATGAGAGCGGCGCGAGCGCTGGGATGTGCACCGATGGAGGCCGTCCAGATCTCCTCGTTCAAAAGATCGAGGTAAGTCTCGACCAGGGCCCGCCTCTCCTTGCGCGATCCGTGCAAGCTCCCAAGAAACTCCAGCAGGGTGGTGGCTTGAACGATGCTGGCCTGATCCGCCTCGGTCAGATGGATCGGCAGCCCGTGGAGCAATGAGGCACGATTGCAGGCCGTTCTTTCCAGTTCGGTCATGTCACACAAGGCATGGGTGGAACAAATGATGAGCGCGGTCATTGCGGCCTCCCTCTGGTGGCAAAGATGGGGATGGGGGGCTGCGCCGGACAAGGGGCCCGGCGCATCTCCGCTCAAACCAGCTGCGTTTGGTTTTGGGTCATCCAGAGCAGTCCAAAGAGGAGGAGCGCTGCAGAGAGGGCGCAGGAGATCGTCCTGACGGTGTTCCAAAAGGTCCAACGCGGCAGGTAGGTCCCCATCCAGTAGTCCCGCGCCGCGGCCGAGGTTGCGTCCATCCCCGCAAGCGCCTCGTTCATCGGGACGTTGAAGAAAACAGTGACGCCAAAGCACCCGACAAAGTAGGTGAGCCCAGCGAGGGCAAACAGTGTCCCCGGGCCGCTACCCACGACGAGGCCCCCATAGGCCGCTATGGCCAGCGACACCGGCGCCATCCCGATGAGGAGGGTCATGAAGACCCAGCGAAAGACCTCGCGGTTGATGACCTGCATGGCATCGAGACCACCCACACCGCCGGCATGGGCTAGCGAGCGCATGATGAAATCCGAGAAAGCCAGAAAGACACCACCAACCAGCGCATAGGCAATGATGGCAAATTGAAGGGCGAAGAAGATGAAAGGGGACATGGGTGTCAATCCTGAGTTGGTGGGAAGGGGGCGGCGCGCTTCACAGGCGCGCCGGGGGATTGGCTAGGCCGCGGGGCCCTTGCGCAGGAGCCGCTTGCGAAATGCGAAAAGGCATGCGCCCGCGATGGCGATCTCCAGAAGAAGCGCCGCCAGAATGCCGGGAGAGGGCATGCCGTCCGCCGCCAGACCGCTGAACCGCCCGGCCGGGAAAGCCAGATAGACGATCAGCG
>JBCBME010000207.1:0-5042 GCA_039822945.1 Pseudomonadota bacterium | reverse complement strand
GTGAACACCGTTGCGCTTACGCTCCTTGATAGCGGCTCTAACACGCTGCTTTTCGCGATGCTCATGCTCTTTGCGCTCGTGGCAATCATCATAGATCGGCGGTCGTTTCTCATCGCCGCTGTCGGCTATTCCGTGGCGCTGGCCTGGGTGGTCTTTGACGGTGAGGGCGGCGCGTGGACGATCCTGACGCTTGGTGTCGTGCTTCTTCTTCTGGGCGCGTTTTGGGAGCGGCTTCGCGCTGCGCTCCTTTCTGCGTTCCGGCCCGTTCTTCCTCTTAATCGTCTGCCTCCTTCGGTGATCCATGACTGACCTGACCCCGCGCGAGATCGTCTCCGAACTCGACCGTTTCATCATCGGCCAAAAGGACGCCAAGCGCGCCGTGGCCGTGGCCCTCCGCAACCGGTGGCGTCGCAAGCAGCTCCCCGACGAGTTGCGCGAGGAGGTCTACCCAAAAAATATCCTGATGATCGGGCCCACCGGCGTCGGCAAAACCGAGATCAGCCGCCGCCTTGCCAAGCTGGCCAAGGCACCGTTTCTCAAGGTGGAAGCCACGAAGTTCACCGAGGTGGGCTATGTCGGCCGCGACGTGGAGCAGATCGTGCGGGATCTGGTGGAAAGCGCCATCACCATGACGCGCGAGCATATGCGCGAGGATGTCAAAACACGCGCGTTGCAGGCTGCCGAAAACCGGGTCATTGAGGCCATCGCGGGCGACGGCGCGCGCGAGCAGACCCGAGAGATGTTTCGCAAGAAGCTGAAAGAGGGGGAGCTCGACGACAAGACCATCACGCTCGAGCTGCAAGATACGTCGAACCCGATGGGCAATTTCGAGATCCCCGGCCAGCCCGGCGCAGGCCAGATGATGGATCTGGGCGCGATGTTCGGAAAGGCCTTCCAGCGGACGGTGCGCAAGGAAATGACCGTCGCCGAAAGCTACGAGATCCTGATCGGGGAAGAGGCGGACAAGCTGCTCGACGACGAGACGGTGAAGGCAAAGGCAATCGATGCAGTGGAGCAAAACGGCATCGTCTTTCTCGATGAAATCGACAAGGTCGCGGCCAAGGGCGAGCGGGGCGGGGAGGTCAGTCGTGAGGGCGTGCAGCGCGATCTGCTCCCGCTCATCGAGGGAACCACCGTTTCCACCAAGCATGGGCCGGTTAAGACCGACCACATCCTCTTTATCGCCTCGGGCGCGTTTCACGTGGCCAAGCCGTCTGACCTCTTGCCGGAATTGCAGGGGCGTTTGCCGATCCGGGTGGAGCTGCGGCCGCTGACCGAGGCGGATTTCGTCCGCATCCTCACCGAAACCGACAACGCGCTGACCCGGCAATACACCGCGCTTATGGCCACCGAGGAATTGAGCGTCAGCTTTACAGAGGACGGCATCGCAGCGCTTGCGAAGGTGGCCTTTGACGTCAACGAGCATGTTGAGAATATCGGGGCGCGCAGACTCTACACTGTTATGGAACGCGTCTTTGAAGAGTTGAGTTTCAAGGCGCCCGATATGAGTGGCGGCGAAATCGAGGTGAATGCCTCTTTCGTGGACGAAAACCTCGGCGAGCTCACCAAAAGCATGGATGTCAGCCGCTACATGCTCTGACCGTTTGCGACAGGGCTGGCGCCACAGGGCGCGAGGGCGTAGGCGGGCAGAATGCTCCGTTTTGTCCGAGACAATGCCGCGTTCTTAGCGGCCGGATTTCTCCTGACGTTTTCGTCGTCCTGGGGCCAGACCTATTTCATCTCGCTCTTTGCTGATCAGATCATGGAGGAGATCGGGCTCAACGATGCCGGTTGGGGCCTTCTCTACATGGTGGCAACGACGGGCTCGGCGCTTTGCATGGTGTTTGCTGGGGTGCTGACGGACAGGTTTCGCGCCCGCGCGCTCCTTCTTATCATCCTGCCAGGCCTCGCGTTGGCCTGTCTTGGGATGGCGGCGAATACGAGTGTGGCGGGCCTTGTGCTCGTGATCTTTGCGCTCCGGTTTTTCGGGCAGGGCATGACATCACAGCTTGCGATCGTCTCCATGGCGCGCTGGTTTGCGGCCTCCCGGGGAAAAGCGCTCTCGATCGCATCGATGGGTTTTTCCGTTGGGAATGCGGTGCTGCCCTTTCTCTTTGTCTCGCTTTTGGCGGTGATCTCGTGGCGGCAAAGCTGGGTTCTCGCCGCCGTTCTTTGCCTTGTGGCTGTTCCGATCCTGACCCGGCTCCTCCAACAGGAACGGACACCGCAATCAGTGGCCAAGGAAAGTCAGACCACCGGCATGGACGGGCGGCACTGGAGCCGGACTGACATGTTGCGCCACCCGCTCTTTTGGCTAGCGGTACCGATGCTGCTGGCGCCACCCGCTTGGGGCACGGCGCTCTTTTTCCAGCAAGTGCATTTCGTCGGCGTGAAGGGGTGGGAGCTCTCTGCCTATACCGCTCTTTTCCCGGTGTTCATTACCGTTCTGGTGCTCACAACATTTGCCTCAGGCGAGGTGATTGATCGGTTTGGCAGTCCCGTGATGATGCGGATCTGGCCCATTCCGTGGGCCATTGGGTTTTTCATTTTGGCGCTCGCGCCAAACCTTGGATGGGCTCTGATTGGGCTCGTGTTCTGTGGGGTAGGGCAGGGGATCCAGTCCAATGCGCCCACCTCGTTTTTCAGTGAGTTTTACGGGACGATGCACCTCGGTGCCATTAAGGCGGCATCGACGGCGATCATGGTCCTCGGCTCGGCAATTGGGCCCGGGATCACCGGCGCACTCATCACGGCAGGGGTCGGGATCGAAGCGCAATTCATGGCAATTAGTGTCTATTTTCTGGGAGCGGGTGCCGTGCTATGGCTCGGCCTTGCGCGCGCGCAGCGGCGGTTAGCGCTGGCGGCGTAGATAGACGTAGAGCGCGCCTTCCCCACCGTGCCGGCGCCCCGCAGGGGCTGTCTCAAGCACAAGCGGCCCGAGAGGCGCTTGCGCCAGCCAGTGCGGGACCTGCCGACGCAAGATGCCGCGCTGATAGGGGATCGGGCCGGGCTCGCCGGGACCTTCGCCCTTGCCTGTGATGACGAGAACGAGGCGCAGCCCTTTCGCGTGGCTCCCCAGGATGAACCGAATGAGCGCCGGATGCGCCCGGTCCACGGTAAGGCCGTGAAGGTCGAGCCGCGCCTCCGGCTTTAGCTTGCCCCGGGTGAGCTTGCGATAGGCCTTGGCGTCCATCGCGGGCGATGGTTTCTTCGGCGCAGGGATCTTGCTTTCGGAGCGCGGACCAGCCCCGATTTCGAAAGGCTGAAGGGGCGGCGCAGCGACATCTGGCGGCGCGGGCTTGGCCTCAGGTGGCGGTGCATCAAAGATCACCTTACGCTCCGGATTGAGCGGCACCGCCGTTTGCGCCACCCGCGCCCAAAGCTCTTCCTCATCGCGACGCAGCTTCCGTTTGCGGGTCACTGCAGCTCCTCCGGGAGAAGCGCGAAGGCCAGTTGCCGGGGCAGAAGCGTCACCATTCGTCCGCCATGGCGGACGCGCCCGGCTGCACGCCCGGCTGCCGCGCCGGTCCCGTAAAAGATGTCAGCGCGTTGGGCGCCCTTGATGGCAGACCCTGTATCCTGCGCGACCATCAATCGGTTGAGCGGGTCTGTTCCGGCCTTTTCGATCCAGACGGGCGCACCTAGAGGGGTGAACGCGGGATCGACAGCGATCGTACGCAGACCCTTGATCGAACGGTTCATGGCGCCGAGCGGCCCGAGATCGGATGGCACGTCCGTCACCTCTCGGAAGAAGACAAACGAAGGATTGTGCCAGAGGAGTTCCGCGCGGTCCGCCGGGTTTCGCGCCACCCAGGCCTTTATGACATCGGCGGACACTTCATGGGGTTGGTAGATCCCGCGGCGAACGAGCTCTTGCCCGATGCTTCGGTATTCATGGCCGTTCTTGCCCGCAAATCCGACGCGGATGCTATCACCGTCGGTGAGGCTGATCCGGCCCGACCCTTGAACCTGAAGAAAGAACGCCTCCACAGGGTCATCGACCCAGGCAAGTTCGAGACCGCGCCCGGCGAGGAGCGTACCCTCCTCAATCTCGCGGCGGGTGGCAAAGCGGCCCTCTGATCCTTGGGGAGGGAGGGCGTAAATCGGTGTCGCGAAACGCTCTGTCTGAACCCGTGAACCGGTGAGCTCTGGCTCGAAATACCCCGTGAAAAGCATGTCTGCGCCGTCACTGATCAGGACGGGCTGGAAAAAGCTCTCGAAGAAGATGCGCGGATTGGGCTTTTGCGTGGCCACTGCGCAGATCTTTGACCACTCCGGATCGGTAAGATCAGTGCAGGTTTCAAGAAATGTATCGAACGCTGCGGCATGGTCATCGCCAGCCCAGCCATTTAGATCCGCAAAATCAACGAGGGTATAGCGGGGTTCCGAGGCTCCAGCCGTCACGCCTATCGCGCAGGCCGCAAGCAAAGCGCCTGCGCGTAATAGCGCTGCTGCCCGCACTTCAACGCTCAGCCGCCCGTGGCGACGAGCATCCAGTTCGGGTCATCGCCGCCCATGCGGCGCGCGAACGTCCAGCTGTCGCGGGTCCGCTTCAGCGGGCTCGATTCCGCCTCGATGATGTCGCCACCCTTGTCGCGAACCGTCGAGGACAACTCGCCCGAGAAACGGAGCGTGATCTCCGCCTCGCTTGTCCGTCCGGCATGGGTGCCATTGATCACGGCCCCAATCGGCGTGATGTCGCCCTCAGTGATGTCGCCTGCGGCAATCGCGTGCTGCGCCTCGCCGATGCTGATCGACTGTGCGATTTCATCGGTAAAGACCGTGGCCGCCGCGACCAAAGCTGCGTCCACTTCCTGCTTGCCTTTCGTGTCTGTCCCCATGCACGCAATATGCGTGCCCGGCTTGATCCAATCTTTTATCAAGAGCGGCTCAAACGCCGAAGTGATCGTGATGATCACATCTGCTTGCGCGCCCAACTCCTTGGCGCTGACCGCTTCAAAAGGCAGCCCTAGTTCTTCGGCCACAGCGCCCAGTTTGGGCAGCATGTCAGGGTGGGGGTTCCAGGCAACGATGCGCTCAAA
>JBCBME010000206.1:0-5058 GCA_039822945.1 Pseudomonadota bacterium | reverse complement strand
CTGCCGTGGCCGCGGCAGCGCGGTGGTAAAGATGAAGCCAGAGGCAAAGGAGCGGATGAAGTCACACATCGCCGCAGACCCCGTGATGTAGCCGCCCACGCAGCCAAAGGCCTTGCCCAGCGTGCCTTCGATGATGTCGATGCGGTGCGCGAGGCCACGCTCTTCGCTGACGCCGCCGCCGCGCGGGCCGTACATGCCCACCGCGTGCACCTCATCGAGATAGGTGAGCGCGCCGTGCGCCTCCGCCACCTCCACGATCTCCTCCATGGGGCAGATATCCCCGTCCATGGAATAGACGCTTTCAAAAGCCACAATCTTGGGCCGGTCACCCACGGCCCTGAGCTTGCGGTCGAGATCCTCGGCATCGTTGTGCTTCCAGATCACCTTGTCGGCTTTGGAATGCCGGATGCCCTCGATCATCGATGCGTGATTTTCGCTGTCCGAAAAGATCACGACGTCCTTGATCCGGCTCCCCAGCGTGCTGAGCGACGACCAGTTGGAGACATAGCCACTGGTGAAAAGGAGCCCCGCCTCCTTGCCATGAAGGTCGGCCACCTCACGCTCAAGGAGCAGGTGATCGTGATTGGTGCCCGAGATGTTGCGCGTCCCGCCCGCTCCGGTGCCGCAGCGCGCCAAAGCCTCCTGCATGGCCTCGATGACCCGGCGGTTCTGGCCCATGCCCAGATAATCGTTCGAGCACCACACCGTGACGTCGCGCACGCCATCCGGCCCGTGGTTGGCGGCCTGGGGAAACTTGTCACAGCACCGTTCGAGCTCGGCAAAGTAGCGGTAGTTTCCTTCCGCCTTTAGTTCGTCCAGCTGTGCCTTGAAGACGTCATCAAAGGTCATGGCTTATCCCTGTACTTGCGGGGTGGTTTGGGCGCGGGCTGCTGCGTTCGGGCATGAGCCAGCGCCAGAGTTTGGTGTCTGCCATGGGCAAAAGCATCATCCAGTGCTCGATGAGCGCGAGCCCCGTGAGCGTTGAAAGAAGCCCGAACGTCACCGCTTCCTCCGGGCTAGTGGCAGCCGCCAGCCGAGAGACCCAGAGCGCAGTGCCCAGGGACAAAACGATGATCGAAAAAGAAAAGAGCGGCGAGGGATCCCCTTGCCGGAAATAAGATGGGATGTGGCTGAGCGCACGCGGAACGGCGTCGTAATTGATGCCAGGCACGCCGAGAAAAAGGTTGAGCTTGGCCAGCACGCGCGCGCCGTAAAGGATCCCAAAGGTCCAGGGCGCAAGCGCATTGACCCCGCCCGCAGAGGCCCAGAGCACAAACACGAGCGCCGCAAGAAGCAAAAGCTCGTGCCAGGCCACAGCCCACCACGCAGCCCAGGCGCGCGCGAGCCCCACCACACCCTCACTCAAAGGGGAGCGGTTGGGGCCCGTGATCGCGCCCGACATGAACGACAGCTCAATCCAGCCCCAAAGCGCCAGCGCCGCGAAAAACGCGCCATACATCCCCCAGACAGTGCCGTCGGAGGCCGCCCACCAGACACCGACGAGCCCAAAGACCAAAAACGGCAACCCACCAAGCACGAGGCCAAGCGCACCCGCGCCCGCCATATCCGCGCGCCGCACTGCGAGCAGGATCACACCCGTCCCGATCCACCACGCAAAAAGCGCCACGATAAGGGAGATGAGCGTCGTCACGCAGCCCCCCCTTTCTTTTGTCCCAAAATACTTCGGGGGGGTGAGGGGGGCAGCGCCCCCCCGCCGGGGCAAGGGGCAACGCCCCACCCGCGAGCGCAGCGAGCGCCGGGTCGCGCAGCGAAAAAGGCAACGCCACTATGCGCGGCCATCGCCACCATCAGTAAGCGGGCTCCAGGCGGGTCACCTCAGGCACGTCGTGATGGACCACCGGGATCGTGTAGAGCGCCGCAAAGGCCCAGGCAGCCTTTGCGCTGCCGACCATGCGGGTGACAAAGCCCGAAAGCCCGCCTTGCTTCTTGCCCGCAGCCACCTGCCGCGAGGCACGCTCCATCAGGCGCAAGCTTGGCTTCCAGCGGCGATGCTCGATGTCGAGCGTAAACGGGAAGATCTGCTTCGTCAGCTCGGACGTCTTCTTGAAGACCTCCTGACCGTACCACTCCTCATCAACCCCAAGGGCCGCGTGAAAGGCCGGGCGCTGGTGATCGCGCACCCACATCGTCGAATAGACGGCCGTGAGGAAGAACTTGATCCACCACCGGTTGCCACCGCGGGTGAGCTTGGGGTCCGTCTTCATCAAAAGCGCAAAGGCCTCGCCATGGCGGAACTCATCGTTGCACCACTCCTCGAACCACTTGAAGATCGGGTGGAAGCGGTGCTCGGGATGCGCCTGTAGGTGACGATAGATCGTGATGTACCGCGCGTAGCCGATCTTCTCACTGAGATAGGTGGCGTAGTAGATGAACTTCGGGCGGAAGTAGGTGTACTTCTTCTGCTGGGTCAGGAAGCCCAGGTTCACCTTGATACCCGCCTCACGCAGCGCATCGTTGATGAAACCCGCATGGCGCGCCTCATCGCGGGCCATGAGCTGAAAGAGCTTGGTGATCTCCGCGTTCGAGCCCCTCCGCTTCATCTCCTTGTAGAGCACGCAGCCCGAGAACTCGGCCGTACAGGACGAGATGAGAAAGTCGATGAACTCAGCCTTGAGCTTGGGCTCCATTCCGTCCCAGTCGACATGGTCCCAGTCTTCGTTCTTCTTGAAGTGCCCCTTGTTGGGGTCAGACGCCATCTCGGCGATGAGGGGGTCCCATTCGTCACGCACAGACTCGACATTGATGGCATCCATCTCGTCGAAATCGGTGGTGTAGAACCGCGGCGTGAGCAGCGTGTCCTGCATCGCCACCTCGGTGGCTTCTTCATTCGAGGACACGGCACCGCGCTTTGCGATCTCGCTCATCTCCTCGTTCGTGCCATGCAGCGACGTGGTGGAGTGGTTTCCGTTCATGTGTTTGGGGTTCTGCACGTTCATGACATCACCTCCTCGCTGAAGGAAAACTCGCAGAGTTCCATGAATTCGAGATCGCCTGTCGAACGGGTCCAGAGCCGCTCGAGCCAGCTCGCGCGGGTGATCGTGGCGGTGCGATCTTCCTCCACGATCTCACCGTAGGGGGCCATAATCTCGGACCCGTGCACGAGCACGCTGTCGCCAGGGTGGATCACGGCGCCATTGTTAAAGCGCACATGGGCGCTCAGTTCTTCAAAGCGGTGACTGACAGTCACCGTGCAGGGTGCGGTTTCCCTGTCTCTCAGTAGTAGTCCCATGGCGCAAACTCCTCTTGGCCAAGTCCTTGCGGACGGGGGATCTTTGTCCTTTCGGACGGGGGATCATTCAGGCAAAAGCCCGGCGAAAACGGCGATGTTGTCGGAGCCATAGCCATGCAGCTCGATGGCAAGGCCCGAAGTCTCGTCGAGGATGTCGATGCGTCCGGTCTCCCGGCGCACGAGCATCAGTGGCTCGCTCATATCGGTGCGTGTGATCTTGCGGCGGCGCTCCACGGCCTGTCCGATGGCCCCCACAAAGCCCGACTTGCGATCGGTGGAGGCCACGAGCTTGGTGCCTGCCTCGTCGGTGACGATGTAGCTGCCGCGATGGGCACCGGGCTCCATGTAGACGACACGCTCCGCCACGATGGGCGGCTGGGTGGGCTGGCCCACGAGCGGACGGTCCGTGAACCGGGCAAAGGCCACGAGCGCGACCGAGGCGATGGCGAGACCGAACATGGCGCGTACGAGCACGAGGGGGATCATCTCCCGATCACGCTTGGCGAGCTTGCGCTGCTCCTGTGCGAGGGTTGTCTGGTGGTTGAGATCGGACATTTGCTTCACTCCGCAGGGACCGCCGCGCCCCCACCGGCGGCCGCGGGCTTGGCCTCGGCACCGGGGGTTTTTGCGACTTTGATGGATGAGGCGTCGGAGACCCGCGCCTCCGCTGCGGATGCCAAGATCTGGGCGACATTGGCGGCGTCAGGAATGCAGCGGAGGGCGGGTTCCGGCTTGGCCATGCGCCAGGGGCGCAGATGGGGCCAGGCCATCAGGTAAGAGACTTTGTTCTCACCTTTTAGTTCGAGAGCCACGGTGCCCGTGCCATCGGCACGCAGATCGAGGCTCGCGTTTTCGATCCATTGGTAGGGCAGATTGAGGGTGAGCTGCAGCGCAGCTCCGATCCGCATCACCACCCGGTTGGAGGTGAGCGTGTAGACCGTCCCGCGCACCTGCAGCCAGGCGATGAAAAGGATCGCCGCCACGGCTGCCACGCCAAGGATCAAAAGGGGCACCCCATGGCCGAGAGCCTCGGCCAGGGAGTAGTCTGCAAGGGAGGCCATGACCCGCCAGAACGTGATCAACACGAAGTAGCCAATCACCCAATTGAGCCAGAACACCTGTCTCGCCAGTGGCACCACGCGGGGGCGCCCCTGCCAGAGGATCTCCTCTCCCTCTGGCAGCGCCTCGGGCAAGCCCGGTGCGTGGTCAAAGGCGAAATCGTCCTTGTTCTCAATGAATGTGGCCATGGGTCATGTCTCCCGGTTTGCGGACCGGCGGGCCTTAGAGCTGTGGCTCGAGGCGCGCCTCGGAGGCGTAGAGCGTGCCGCCAGCGACGTAGGCGGAGATCTTGTCTTCCTCGAGGACGGTCACTTGGGTGGGTGAGGCGGTCTGCGGGATGCCTGCAAAGTGCTCCTCAAAGAGCGAACGCACCACGACGCGGTCCGACTTGATCTTGGCCAGCGTCATCGGGATGAGCCGCTTGCCCCCGCCGAGCTCGGTGGTGAGTTCGATCTCGAGGTAGCGCACGAGCTGTTCGGGCTCGTCGACCCACATATCCGTCACCTGGGCGACGGGCTCACCGTCACCGGCCTGCACCGTCAGCCCGCGCGGGTCGCGCCCGGCACTCACGGAAAAGGCATCTAGCGTGGCCATCGGCACGATCTTCGGATGACCCTTGCCATCAAGCTCGGGCACGTCGCGACGCGGGGCCCAAGACGCCGGACCGACACCGTCCTTGAGAGGATCGCCGGTGGGCTCGAAGGGCGAGCCCTGCGCGGTGCCGAGTTTCACGAGCGCAAGGTTCTCGC
>JBCBME010000205.1:0-5072 GCA_039822945.1 Pseudomonadota bacterium | reverse complement strand
AGCCGCCTGCGCCGCCGCCGCTCGATGAGCCCCGCCGTCGCGCGCTGGATGGCAAGGTTGCGGAGGTGCTGCGCGCAGAGGCCGCCTATGAGGCCCGCGCTCGTGCTGCCGACGCAGATTTGGAATATCAGGACGATCTGCCGCTCGAGACACCGCCCACGGCCCCGCCGCCCCGCTTTGACGATGAGGCCGCCGCAGCCGCAGCTACAGGCAGCCGTCGAGACCTGCTGCCCGACATAGACGAGATCAATTCCACGCTCCGATCCACCTCGGAGCGCAAGGCCGCTGAGGTATCGCCTGCAAGCATCGATGTCATCGACAGGGGGCGCCGCCGGGGGTTCCGGATTGGCTTTGGTCTCGCATGCTTTGTGCTCGCCCTTGGGGCGCTGATCTATTCCTACGCAGGTGATATCGCCATGCGGGTGCCCGTGCTCGAGGGCACGCTGGTATCTTATGTGGAGACGATCAACGGCGGCCGAGCATGGCTCGAGGATGCAGTGGCGCGCTTGGCTGCGCGCCTCAACACTTGACGCTCCGCGACGCTTAGAAGCGGTCGAGCAACCGGCGCAGGTAGTCGAGCTCGGCTTCAGGCCGCTGCGTTTCTGCGGAACGGCGGCGGATGTCATCGAGGAGCTCTTCCGCGCGGCGGTAGACGTCTTCTTCACCCAGAAGCTGCTCATCTGATCCAAGCTGACCCTGGCTGCCGGGCTCACGACCCAGCGGATCGCGCTGCTGTGGGTTAGCGTTGCCGGCCTGTTGGTTTTGCTGGCCTTGGCCCTGTTGCTGCTGCTGAGCTTGCTGCTGCATCTGGTCGGCGAGGTTCTGCATGCCCTCGCGCAGCGCATCCATCGCTTCGGCCTGATCGTCGATGGCTTCCGCAAGATCATCGCGGCGCAGCGCATCCTCGGCGTCATCCATGGCGCGGCCTGCGCGGTCGAGGGCGTCGCGCGCGGCGTCCCCCTCAGGCGTGCCCGCCCCTGGAAGATTGTTGCGTTGGTTCTGCAGCTCCTGGCGCAGAGCTTCCTGCCGGTCGGCAAGCCCTTCGCGGAGATCTCCGGGCTGTTGCCCTTGACCCGAGCCACCTTGCTGCTGGCCCTGTTGGGTGCCCTGGCCGCCCTCACCGGGTTGCTGCCCCTGTCCGGGCTGCTGACCCTGTTGTTGGCCTTGCTGCTGACCCTGGCCCTGTTGGGTGCCTTGCTGGCGCTGGCCCTGTTGACCCTGTTCGCCCTGCTGGCCGTCCTGACCCTGCTGTTGCTGGCCTTGCTGCTGCTGGCCCTGTTGGTTGAACTGTTCCTGCAGCTCGCGGAACGCCTCGTCGCTCAGTCCCTGCTGTTCGCGCAGCATATCGGCGAGGTCTTCCATGGCCTGCTGGCCTTCACTTTGCTGGCCTTCTTGCCCCTGCTGGCCCTGCGTGACCTGCATGTTCTCCATCATCTGCTGGAGCTGGCGCAGAAGCTCTTCGGCTTCGGCCATGCGGCCCTCTTCCATGAGGCGCTGAATCTCATCGAGCATGTCCTGCAGATCCTGCTGCGTCATCTCCTGCATGTTGGAGGGGTCGACAGGCTGGCTTTCCTGCCCCTCGGGCTGGCTCTCGGCGAGCTGCTGCATGTAGTCCTGCATTGCCTCACGCAGCTCCTGCATGAGCTCGGCGATTTCTTCGTCGGTGGCCCCGTTTTCGATGGCCTCTTGGAGCCGCTCTTGCGCGCGCTCGAGGCGTTCGCGGGCGTCGTTGAGATCGCCTTCCTCGAGCTGGATGGCCAGATCCCAGAGCACACGCGCGATCTCGGCCTGCTGCTCATCCGTCATGTTGTAGGGAGCGAGCACCTCGATGCGGCGCATGATCGCTTCCATCCTCAGGCGCGTGACGTCTTGGCGAAAGAGATCATCGGCGTCGTAGGTCAGCGTGCGCAGGATTTGCGCGATGCGCGCTGCATTGTCTCTGTTCCAGAGCAGATCGCGCCGCTGTTCGATCACGGCCTTGGCCATCGGATCAAAGAAGCGGCGGCCGGGCAGGATCATGTCCTTGGTGTCGGAGCGGCCTGTCTGCTCGAGCTCGTCGATCACTTCGAGATTAAGGGAGACGGGCAGGTTGGCCCAAGGGTGCTCCGAGAGATCCTCGGTGAGCACCTCTGAGAAAGCAGAGCGATCGCCTGCGATGGTCATGGGCAACGGCAACTCAAGGAGCGCGCGCGGTTCAGGCGCGATGGACAGGCCGTGGCGCCGGTCAACGGAAGCGAGGTCGAGATCAAACAGGGCCGAGCCCGCGACGACCGCGTAATCATCGCGCGCCTGAAATCCCTGCACGAGGACGGATGTGCGCTCGGACGGATCGAGGTCGGCGAGACCCGCTGAAAACTCCACGCTGGGCGCGCGATCTGGCCGGATGGCGATCTCCCACGCGCGGCCACCGGTTCCGGTCACGGCGAGCCGTCCTTCTTGCGCGACATCAAAGTTCTGCACCGCGTCAGATGCGCCGGCCACGTCGTCGAGGGGGCGGGAAGAAATCGTTTCTTCAACAGTGAGCGCGCCCACCTCTCCGTAAAGCCTAACGGTGATGTTTGCCCCCTCCGGCACTTCTAGGCCGGGGTCGGTGACATCGGGCAAATAGATGGTTGGAAGCCCCGTGTAGCGCGGCGGCTCGACCCAGCCTTCCCAGGATGGGCCAAGGGCGGCTTCTGCAGAGCCCGGGGCGAGATCGCCCACCTGACCCACCCGCAGGATCGAGCCGAAAAGGAGACCCACAGCGAGGACGAGCACCGCGACGTAGCGCAGCGCGTAGGGGTCTTTGTTGGAGACTTGTAGCCCCGGGCGTACGGCCTTCGCGGCCTCAGCCCGTTCTCTCATGCGCTGGCGGTGGGCCTGCCAGACATCCTCGGCGGCGGCATCTCCCCCGCCGATGGCGAGACTGTCTTGTAGCGTGCTAAGGGGGCGGCCGCGCAAACTGCCGTCCAGCCGGTTTTGGGCTTCCAGGCGGGAAGGCCAGCGAAAACGGCGGATGCCGGACACGATTGACCACGCCGCCGCAAGCACGGCGAGACCCATGGCGGCCCACGCCACCTCAATCTGCCAACCCCAGGGAAAGCCCAGCATGATGGCCCCAAGCGCGGCAAAGACCGTCGACCAAAGCGGCCAGAAGCATTGCGTGGTTCGTTCCGCGACGAGACCTGCTCGGGTCCAGCCGATGGCGCGGCGGGCGCGTTTCGGCAGCTCTGTGCGGTGCGACATTCAAATCCCCTTTTCGCGCCCGGGCGGCGCTACGGCTCTAGAGCCACTCAGGGATGGTATCGCGATTGATGATGTCGTCAAAGGTCGGCCGCGGGCGGATAACCGCGAATTGATCCCCCTGCACGAGGACCTCCGGGATGAGCGGGCGGGTATTGTACTCGCTCGACATCACCGCGCCGTAGGCGCCCGCGGACCGAAACGCGACGAGATCGCCTGCGCCCACGGCAGGCATGTCTCGGCGCTTGGCAAAGGTATCACCCGATTCGCAGACTGGGCCGACGATGTCGTAGGTGGCGGGTTCTGCCCCTGCTTCGGGTTCGACAACGGGCACGATGTCGTGGTGCGCGCCGTACATCGCCGGGCGAATGAGGTCGTTCATCGCGGCATCTAGGATGAGGAACCGGCGGTCTTCCCCGTCTTTGACATAAATGACCTCGGCCACAAGCGCCCCGGCATTGCCGGATACAAGACGGCCCGGCTCGATCTCGATCTCGCAGCCGAGATGGCCCACCTCTTCCTGAATGAGCGTGCCGTATTCCTGCGGCACGGGTGGGGCCGCGTTCGAGCGCTCATAGGGAATGCCAAGCCCTCCGCCGAGGTCGAGGCGGCGAATATCGTGGCCGTCGGCGCGGAGCGTCTCGGTGAGCTCGGCCACCTTGCGGTAGGCCGCGCGGAACGGGGCGAGATCGACGAGTTGGGAGCCGATATGGACGTCAATGCCGACGACATCGAGGCCCGGCAAGCGGGCGGCGAGCGCGTAGACCTCCCGCGCGCGGGAGATCGGAATGCCGAATTTGTCTTCCTTTCGCCCGGTCGCGATCTTTTCGTTGGTCTTGGCGTCGACGTCCGGATTGACTCGGATGGTGATGGGCGCCGTGCGTCCGAGGGACGTGGCTACCTCGGAGAGGACCTCCATCTCCGGCTCGGATTCCACGTTGAACTGGCGGATCCCGCCCTCGAGTGCTTGGCGCATTTCGGTGCGCGTTTTGCCGACGCCGGAAAAGACGATCCGGTCGCCCGGGACGCCCGCCGCCTTAGCGCGCGCGTATTCCCCGCCCGAGACGACATCCATGCCCGCGCCCGCATCGCCCAGAAGCTTGAGGATGGCCTGGTTCGACGCGCTCTTCATCGCAAAGCAGACGAGGTGATCGTCGGCCCAGCTGAGGGCCTCATCAAAGAGGCGGTAGTGGCGCAGGAGCGTGGCGCTTGAGTAGACGTAGAACGGTGTGCCCACCGCCGCCGCAATCTCTGCGATGGGGACGTCTTCGGCGTAAAGCGCGCCGTCTCTGTAGAGGAAGTGATCCATACCGGGCGCTTAGGATAGCGCGCGCGCTGGGGCAAGCGAGGAGCCGCCTTTTTCGGAGGGCTCCCGCCCGCCCACCCCGCCCTCCGAAAAAGGCGGGAGTGGGGCAGGTCAGGCGCTAGCTGGCGAGAAGCTCGGCCTGTTTGACGATGACTTCGGCCTGCTTGATGGAGGCGATATCGACGAGGCGGCCTTTGTAGACCGTGGCGCCTGCGCCAGAGGCCTTGGCGTCTTCCATGGCATCGAGGATCTCCCTTGCCTCAGTGACGGCCTCCTCGGACGGCGTGAAGACTTCGTTGGCAAGCGCCACCTGTTTGGGGTGGATCGCCCATTTGCCCACCATCCCAAGCGTGGCCGAGCGGAGCGCCTGCGCGCGGAACCCTGCATCATCGGAGAAATCGCCGAAGGGGCCGTCCACCGGGAGCACGCCGTGGGTGCGGCAAGCGGCCACGATCGCGGTTTGTGCCCAATGCCAGGGGTCCGACCAATGCTTTTGGCCACCGCGGATCATGTAGTAATTCTCTTGGGTGCCGCCGATACCTGT
>JBCBME010000204.1:0-5139 GCA_039822945.1 Pseudomonadota bacterium | reverse complement strand
CCCCAGAGCGTGACATTCGTCACGCTCTGGGGTGCGCTTGCCATGGTCACTCCTTTCAACGGACCGGCTACTGGCCCGCGCCGATGGCGTCGCGGCGCTTGCGCACGCGGCCCGCCAGAAGCCGGTTGGACAGCGCCGGAAAGAGCGTCGCCGCCGCCCAGTAGGGCCAGGCGCGGGCATTTGACGGGTCGAGCCGCACCGCGAGGCGTAGGAGGCGCGCGGCCTCATCCTTGTCGCCCTGCAGAAAGCGATGGTTGCCGAGCTTGCGCGCCCGCTCCGAGAGCCTACGCGGCACGAGCTCCAAAAGATCGGGCGCATAGCCCACCGCCTTTGCGGCGACGAGCGCGTGGTCTGGCATCAGATCGCGCTGGGTGCCCGTCATGCTCTGCGCTCGGAAGCGCTTGTACAGGTGGGGCGCAGCCACAAAGCCAAAGCGGCAGACCCGCGACATCCGCAGCCAGAGATCGGTTTCCTCAAACATCGCGATAGCGGCGTCAAACCGACCAGCCCGGTTAAAGGCCGCGCGCCGCAAGACCACTGTCGAGGGCAGGATGGGCGGGTCATTCAGGAAATAGGCCCGCGTCTGATCCTCCGCACCGCTGAGATCCACGGCACCCGCCTGCCGGGCCGCCGCCGGATTGCCGTCGGAGAAGGCAAAGTAGTCCGTGTAGACGAGGCCCACGTCCGCGTCTGCGTCGAGGAGGGGCAGCTGCGCCTCGAGCTTCGTCGGCGTCCAGTAATCATCGGCATCGAGGAAGGCGATATAGGGCGCCCCGGTGACCTCCACCGCCAGGTTTCGCTGCCGCGCGGGGCCCGCGCCGCCGGGGCCATAGATCACCTGCGCGCGCGGCTCCGCGGTCTCGATCCGCTGGAGCACCGTGCGCGTTTCAGCGTCTGAGCCATCATCGGCGATGACGATCCGGCCCACGCGATCCACGCGCGTCTGCGACAGGACGGAGGCCACCGCCTCCTCAATGAAATCGCCCTCATTGTAGCAGGTGATGATGACGTCGACGGTGGGGGCTTGGGGCTCTGTCATGTCAGGGTTGCGCCTCAGGATCCGGGACGCGGTAGGGCTCGGGAAACGTGACCTCCACATCCACGATGTCGCCGGGAAGGAGGGCCGTATCCAACGTCGCGGGCGAGGTGACAGCATCCTCCTTCGTGGCGAGTTTCCGCGTCACGAAATAGGCGATCGAGGGCTCCCGCGCGCCGGTGTCGTCGAGGATCACGCCGTTCAGCTCCGCCTCCTGCCGCGCGGCCTCAAGGCGGGTAGCGAGCGACATCACCCGCGGCACGATCTCGGCCCGCTGGGCGCGCAGCGTCCCCTCCCGCGTAAAGCTGAGCGCGTCGAGCTCCCGCTGCAGCTGTTGGCGCGTCAGCGTGAGGTCGGCCAAGGCACTCTGCGCGCCGAGCACGCTCGAGGAGGCGTTCAAAACGCTCTCGCGGGCTTCGTTCAGGCGGCTCGCCACCGAAAGCTCCCGCTCGATCAGGGACTGGACCTGGGCGAGCTGTTCATTCTCGAAATCGAGGATTTGCTCCTGATTGGCGAGAAGGTCGCCAAACCTCTCGATCCGGTCATTGAGCGCCCCGATCTGCCCCACTAGGGCGGCCTCGCGCTCTGCAAAGTCCTGCAGCGCAAACTCCACGTTGCCGCGCTCGGCCGCCACGAAGCGGGCAAATGCGTCGGGCGAGATCGACACCTGCGCAGGGGAGGGCGCCTCAAAGGCCGGATCGCCCGCCAGCCGCGCATCAATGCCCCAGAGCGTGACGACCGCATCGGCGTGCTCCGTGGCCAGCGTCCTGAAACGCGCCCGCTGGCCCGGGGCCTGAAAGATCGCCCGCTCGAAAAGCTCCGGCACCTCGGAGGCGCCGCCCACGCTGGCCAGCGCCGCCCGCACGGTCATGCCGGGCGCAAAGTCAATCGCCCCGCGCCGCGCGACGTCACCCGCCATGTAGATGGGCCGGTAGCTGCTCACCGACAAAAAGACGCCGCTGCCGTCGAGCACGAGCTGCAGCCGCTCTCCCGCAGGGGTGTAGATCGATACCACGTTCCCGGTGGCTGCGAGGCCGATCGTTTCCTGCAGCTCCTCAAGCGTGCGCCCCGCTGCCGTGAACCGCCCGAGATAGGGGAAGGTGACGCGCCCATCGATCCCGATCTGCGCCACCATGGGCTCGAGCGGTAGCCCGAGCATCGTCAGTTGGACACTGTCGCCGGGCTGCAGGGCATAGCCGCTCGCACCGCCATCGGCAGATTGCGCGCCAGCGGGCAGGGCGGCGGCGATCTGCAGCGCAAGCATCAGCGCAAAGACGCGCAAGGCCCCGTGCCGCAAGGCCAAGCCAAGCCGGAGGCCCGCGCGCCTAGCCATGGAGGTAATCTCCATAGACCTGGTATGGCGCGCCGCGATAGGCCGCCTCACGCTTGGAATCCACCTGGGTCAGGATCGCCCCCGACGCGAACGCACCGAAACGCTCCATGCGGGCGAGGGCGTCTGCCACCTGCGCGCGGGGCGTCGTGTTCCAGGCGCACAGGAAATAGATGTCGTCGCAGTGCTGCGAGATGACACCGATATCGGTCACAGGTGCGAGCGGCGGCGTGTCGATGATGATGAGGTCAAACCGCGTTCTCAGATCGTCGAGCGCTTGCCCGAGAAAGGGCGAGGCGAGGAGATCCGGGTTTGCCTCCCCGGTGCGGCGCACCGGCAGGATGTGGACACCAAGCACCCGGTCTACCTGGATCGCGCTCACAACCCTGCTCTTGCCCGAGAGCACATCCTCAAGGCTGTCCTCATGCGGCAGGTCGAGCGCGTCGGCCATGCGCGATCTGCGCTGATCGCAATCCACCACGACCGCCCGCCTGTTGCCCGCCATCGTCAACTGCGCCAGCGCGAGCGAGACCGTCGTTTTGCCCTCATTCGGGACCGAAGACGTCAACGCCACAACGCGGCCAGGCTCGCCCTGCGGCGGCAGGATTGTGTTGCGAAAGCCGCGCAGCTCTTCGTTGAACTCCGCGTTGGCCTGCCGCGCGCGCCGCACGCCGCGCCGCGTATAGGCCCGCTTGCGCGGCACCATGGGCAGGCTGGCCACAACGGGCAGGCGCGTGATCTCCGCGAGCTCCTCGCGGGAGCGGACACCCGCCCGCAGGAACTCCATCAGAAAGACGAACCCAACACCGATGAAGCCCCCCAGAAAGGTGGCGAGCCCGAGGATGAGCGGCTTGCTCGGCCCGGCGGGCTCAAAGGGCACCTGCGCCTCCTCAAGGACCCGCGTGCCGATCTGGGGCAGGGACTCGAGCGCATAGTTCTGCCGGCTCTGCTCCAGGAAACGCTCGTAGATAAAGCGGTCCGCCGTGGCCTGCTGTTCGAGCTGCGCCAGCTCGATGGCGGCCTGTGATTGCACCTCCACGCGGGCGGACACGTCCACGATGGACGCCTCGAGCGCGGCCTGTCGCGCGGTGGCGTTTTCCAGCGCACGCTCCAGCCCCTCGCGGGCCCCGTCGTCCTCAGGTGCTGTCTCGAGGTCCACCTCCAGCCGCGCCCGGTCCTGCCTCGCGGCGGCTAGGTTTTCGTTGAGCTGATTGAGCTGGATGGCCAAGCCGTCGATGAGGCTCGTATCGGCCATGCCTATGGAGGCGCGAAAGGCCTCGACGGCGGCGGCGGATGTCTGCGCGCGGCTTTGAAGCTCCACCACCTGGCCGCTCAGCCACTCGGCGGCATCGCGAATGTCAGCGCGGGCCTCTTCCACCTTGATGGAGACGTAGGCCTCCGCGATTGCATTGGCGACGCCCGCGGTCAAATCCGGGTCGCTGAGGGAGACATCAATCTCCACCACCCGTGAGAGGCCGCGCTGGCTGATCGTGGTGGCGTGCCTGAGCGCGCGGACAATCGCGCGCCTTTGCGCCTCCTCGGTCATGGGCTCCGCGTTCTGATCGCCTTGGAAGATGGCGAACGGCCCCTCGGGCGCGCTGGGGAGGAGGGCGCTCAGACGCGGCTCCTCCATGAGCGCGAGGTCATCGATGGCGCGCTCAAATACCTGCCGTGTCGAGAGCACCCGCAGCTCGTTTGTCACTTCCTCCATCGCGTTGCCGGAGGCAGACGGGGCTTGCGAGAGCTGCGGTGAGAGCCCGAGCTGCTGGTTGCTCGGCGCAATGAAGAGAAGGGTGCTGCTGCGGTAGTAGGTCTCCGCCAAGAACGCTGCGGCCAGTCCCAAGGGGATCGCCACAGCCAGGCAAGCTGCGATCACAAGACGCCCCCGCCAGAACGTGCGCGACAACGCACCGAGATCGACGACCGGGCTTTCAAACTGTGTGCTATTCGATTTCAGCATCTGCGATCCACTACCACCTTAACTTGAACGCCGGTCCGGCGCGGGCCCCGGCAGGGACGCGTTGTGGACCGATCTGAACACCAAATGAGACGCCGCAGGAGCAAGGCTGCGGCTGTAGACTTCGCCTGACTTGGCGGGGTTTGTCCGGGCCGCATATTTGGCCACGATCCCAAAGCTTGGATCGTAACCACGTGCCCGCGGGCGCACGCTGCGCGCCGATATGAAGAGCTCCGGCAAGAGAGCCATGAAGATGAAAGACAAGTAAGCGGTCGTGCCGCTGCTCTCGAAAAAGCACTGCAGAAAGAACACCGTGAAGAACATGCCATAAAGACCCAGCGCCCGCGGCCCCATCTCCTTGGCAATGACAGGTGCCATGAAAACAGTTCTGACCCAGGGGATGAGGTAAATGGCAAGACCAACTGCCCCGTTTTCGACCAGAATGCGTTGGAATTCGTTATGAATGCTCAAAAGAAAGTGGGGCGGCAGATCGGGATAAAAGGAATTTACAAAAGGTTCATATCCATTCGTCCCAATTCCGAAGATCGGGTATTCCTGTATGAGCCCCGCGCTGACTTGCAGTGCAAAAAAGCGCTGCCCATTGCTTTGCGTCACACCGGAGCGCGGATCGAGCATTTCAGAGAGCGTGTAATTGGTTTCCTGCCCCAGCTCTGAAATCGAATTGAATTGCTGGATCAGGTAGGGGTCCGCGAGGATGATCGCCGTCAGGAGCGGGACCGCCGCAATCGCCCCCACCACGTAAACCCACAGGCGCGTATACCCCACAAGGCACAGGATCATCATGTGGATGAGAAA
>JBCBME010000203.1:0-5144 GCA_039822945.1 Pseudomonadota bacterium | reverse complement strand
ATCGAATTCGCGGCGAGTTCCTCGGCGGTGGCCGCGCGCATCCGCACGGTCAGGCCATCAATGCCGGAGAAGGTGCCGTTGACGAACATGACCACGCGGTCCCCGGGCTGAACGGCGGAGAACATCATGTCGAGCCCGGACCAACCGGTGCCCGCCACGCCGAAGGTGTAGGTGTTATCGGTGCCCATGACGGTGCGCAGCATATGCTTGCACTCGATCATCCCCTGAAGGACCGCGCCGTGCATGTGGTCGGCGATGCCCGTGCCGGCAAAGGCTGCGAGGACGCGCGCATCGGTGTTGCCCGGGCCAGGGCCGGCTGCGATGGTCTGCGGGATTTCCAGCTTGGGGAAGATGTTGGCCGTCATGTTTTCGCTCCGCGTTTATCGGGTTTTGGCGAAAATACGTCTGGGTCGCGCCGCCACAACGGCGCTTACTCCTGCTTTTGGGTAGCTAAATGGGCTGGAAAAAACCTACCCATATGGGTAAATATACCCGTGTATACCGTATACGACCGCCCACAATGGGTAGGTTTTCCTAATTCACCGTTCCTTTTCAGGGAGATAGCCAGAATGAGCGCCCCAATCGGGATCATGTTGGGCGATGCCAATCCTCTCGTCCTGTCGGCGTTGAGCGAGCTGATCGATCGCGACCCCCGATTCTCGCTCGTGGCCACGTCGGCTTCGGCGGAGGGCTTTCTGGGCACCGTTATGCGTGTACCTGTCGAGATCGGGGTGATCGATTGGAACCTGCCGGCGCTCGGCGGCGCAAAGCTCATCGAGGTGTTGCGCGATCAGGTGAACGCGCCGCGGATCGTCGTTTACGCCGAGGATACCGGTGATCTGCCCCGCATGGCCATGACGGCGGGTGCGGCGGCCTTTGCGCCGCGCTCGTCAGACGCACAGACCCTGCTCGACACTTGCGCAGACGTGGCCGCGGGGAAGATGGTCTTTCCGTTTCTGGACGTCCGCGCGCTGCAATCGGACCCGATGCAGTCACTCTCCCGCAAGGAGCGTGTGATGCTCGAGGCGCTCTCGAAGGGGCTGACCAATCGCGAGCTGTCGAAAGAGTTGGGCATTTCGACGAATACGGTGAAATTTCACCTCTCCAACCTCTACGACAAGCTCTCCGTGAAGAACCGCGCGCAAGCGATCGCCTTTTACTACTCCTCGCGGATCAGCTCGGGAGACTAGACGGCATACGGCGGTCGACCGAGGTTCCGCTTGACAGCCGCGCCCTCCCCGCTCCAGAGCGCAACAAAATTACGCAAAGGAGCGCCATCATGTCATTTCATTCTGTAGAACAGGCCCCCGGCCGTCTGAACCGCTCGGAGCTCGCCGTGCCGGGCTCCCAGCCGCAGATGTTTGAAAAGGCGGCGGCCTCCGACGTGGACATCATCTTCCTCGATCTCGAGGATGCGGTGGCCCCCGATGAGAAGGTGCAGGCGCGCAAGAACATCATCGAGGCGCTCAACACGATCGACTGGGGCAAGAAATCCATGTCGGTGCGCATCAACGGGCTCGACACCCATTATATGTACCGCGACGTCGTGGACGTGGTGGAGCAGGCGGGCGAGCGGCTCGACCTCATCATGGTGCCCAAGGTGGGCACCGCGGCCGATGTCTATGCCGTGGATATGATGCTCACGCAGATTGAGGACGCGATGGGCCTCGGCAAGCGCATCGGGCTCGAGCACATCATCGAGACCGCACTCGGCATGCAGAATGTGAGCGAGATCGCAGGGGCCTCCAAACGCAATGAGAGCCTGCATTTCGGTGTGGCGGATTATGCGGCCTCGACACGGGCGCGCACGACGATCATCGGCGGCGTGAACCCGGACTACGCCGTGCTCACCGACCCCGCCGAGGACGGCAGCCGTGACACCCACTGGGGCGACATGTGGCACTACGCGCTGGCGCGCATGGTGGTGGCCGCTCGGGCCAACGGTCTTCGCCCGATCGACGGGCCCTTTGGTGATTTCCAGGATCCCGATGGCTACCGCGCTGCCGCCAAGCGCGCAGCGGTGCTGGGCTGCGAAGGAAAGTGGGCGATCCACCCCTCGCAAATCGCGCTGGCCAACGAGGTGATGTCACCGTCGGAGGCCGAGATCACCAAGGCCCAGCGGATCCTAGAGGCCATGGCCGAGGCCGAAGCCGCGGGCAAAGGCGCGGTGAGCCTCGACGGGCGTCTCATCGACTATGCCTCGATCCGGCAGGCCGAAGTTCTCGTCGAAAAGGCCAAGCAGATCGCGGGCGGCTGACAGCGGGTTTTGAGTATTTTTGGAAAGATGAAGGGGGAGCTCGGTGCTCCCCCTTCTTTGTTATTCGAGCGGTGGGAAGCGGGCGCGCGCGGCTGACATGACCCAGTCGCGGTGGTTGCGGACATATTCGTTCGAGGCGTCGCGGGGCGGGTTGTAGTCCCAGGCATTGTCGCCGGTCGTGTCCATCATCGTATTGAGCTTGAGCCGGGTTTGCTGGCTCTTGATCACTTGCGCGCGGATGGCGGCGCTGTCCCAGCTCTCCGAGATTTCCCGGGCGAAGGCGCGCGCGGCGTCCCTGTAGGCCGGATCCTCTGCAACATTGGTGAGCTCGTGGGGATCGGCGTCGAGATCGTAGAGGATCGGCGGATCGAGGTCGCAGTGGATGTATTTCAGCGCGCCGCGACGGATCATGAAGACCGGCGCGCCAGCGCATTCCGCGCAGTATTGCCCGATGACCTCGCCCTCCTGCGCCTCTCCCTGCGCGGCAGGCATGAGGGACTGTCCCGCGATAGGCTGCGCGTAGAGGTTTTCAGACCCCCCGGCGAGATCCACCATCGTCGGCAGCATGTCGATGAGCGAGGTCAGCGTTTCGCTTTGCCCCTGTGCGATCCCAGGCCCGGCCATTATGAGCGGGATGCGCGCCGCGTGTTCGAGGAAGGACATCTTGAACCACATGCCGCGCTCCCCCAGCATGTCGCCGTGATCGGAAGTGACGATGAAGATCGTGTTGTCCAGCTCTCCCATCGCCTGGACCTGGGAGACGAGCGCGCCCACCTTACTGTCTAAATAGCTGACATTGGCGAGGTATGCGCGACGCGCGCGGCGTGTTTCTTCTCGGGTCAGCGGATCGGTCGAGGCCTCAACGCCATCTGCGACACGGCGCGAAAAGGGATCGAGCGCGTCAGGGGCGAGCTCGGTTTCGGGGTCCGGGATCACGATGTCGTCGTAGAGATCCCAGAACGGTCTCAATGCGATGTAGGGGTCGTGGGGGTGAAAGAGGCTTTGGACGAGGCAGAAGGGCTGCCCCTCTCCCACAGTTTTGTCGCGTCCGCGCTCCATGAGCCAGCGGCGGGCGGCGAAATCGGCCTCTTCGTCGAAGTCGGCTTGATCGGTTGCGATGGCGTGGCCGGCCTCTTTGACGGTGCGCATGTTGTGGTACCAGATGTCGATGCGCGCGTCGTTGCGCGTCCAATCCGGCGTCCAGGCGAAGTCTGACGGGTAGTAATCGGTCGTTACGCGGTCGGTGAAGCCGTGCTTCTGATCCGGGCCCACGAAATGCATCTTGCCCGACAGGCAGGTCCGGTAGCCCAGCGCGCGCAGGTAATGCGCGAAGGTGGGGATCGAGGCGGGAAACTCCGCCGCGTTATCCCAAGCGGCGATGTCGCTCACGTGCTGACCGGTCATGAACGAGGCGCGTGAGGGAACACACAGTGGCGAATTGCAGTAGGCGCGGGTGAACGCCATGCCGCGCGCAGCCAGCGCGTCCATATGCGGCGTCAGCGCAGGCCCGCCATAGGTGGACATGAATTGCGGCGCGAGCTGGTCGGCCATGATAAGAACGATATTGGGCTGCATAAAGCCTCCTTGCCGAGTTGATCCACGTGAGGAGGATCAGCTCGGAGGGGGCTGAAACTGCATGGCCTTTAAGTGGGGCACTGCGCCGCCTAGCCGCGTTCGATGCTTGCGGCGATCCGCTCTGCTTCTTCCGCGGTGAGGCGCGGGGGGTGCCAATCGCGGCCCGGTGCCGCTTCGAGGAGCTTTTTGGTGTAGGGATGCTTGGGGTTGTTGAAGACCTCGTCCGCCGGCCCCATCTCCACCATGACGCCCTTTTCCATCACCGTGATGTAGTCGGAAATCTGCGCCGCCACCCGCAGGTCGTGGGTGATGAAGATGATCGCCATTTTGTATTCTTCCTGGAGATCGTTCATCAGGCGCAGCACCTGCTTTTGCACCGAAAGGTCGAGCGCAGAAACGGACTCGTCCGCGATCACCACATCAGGGCCCATGGCGAGCGCGCGCGCGATACCGATGCGCTGGCGCTGGCCGCCCGAAAAGTTGCGCGGCGTGCGTTTGAGCGCAGGCTCGCCAAGCCCCACCTGATCGAGGAGCTCGATGGCCTTTTTGCGCGCGTCGTCGTTCGTCACGCCCTGCAGCTCCAGGCCGCGGGTGATCATGTAGCCCACGGATTGCGATGGGTTGAGCGAGCCGTAGGGATCCTGAAAGATCATCTGGATGTTTTTGCGGGCCTGCACGAGGTCATCGCCCGTCTTCCCGAGGAAATCCTCCTCCTTGATGATAACGGCACCATCGGTGGGTTCTTGCAGGCGGATCAGCGTCTTGGCGAGTGTGGACTTGCCGGAGCCTGACTCGCCCACCACGCCGAGCGTCTCGCCCGCGCGGAGCACAAAGCTCGCGTCCTTGAGCGCGTGGACCTGCTTGTCGCCGGATCCGTAGATCTTGTGCATGTTCTTGACCTCGACGAGCGGGGCGTCGTTGCGGCCAAGATCGGGGTTCCGCGTCGTCTCAAGGAGCGGCATCGCGTCCACGAGAAGCTGCGTGTAGGGCATCTCGGGCTCCATGAGGATCTTTTCCTTCATGCCCTCTTCGATGAGGCGGCCCCAGCACATGACCGCCACGCGGTCGGCCACGTCGGCCACCACGCCGAAATCGTGGGTGATGAAGATCGTGGCGTTGTCGTAGACATCTTTGAGGTCGTTGATGAGGCGCAGGATCTCGGCCTGCGTTGTCACGTCGAGCGCCGTCGTAGGCTCGTCGGCAATCAGGATGTCGGGCTTACAGGCTAGTGCCATGGCGATCACGATCCGCTGGCACTGACCGCCAGAGACCTGATGAGGATAGCTGTCATAGATGCGCGGCGGCGTCGGCA
>JBCBME010000202.1:0-5159 GCA_039822945.1 Pseudomonadota bacterium | reverse complement strand
AGATCCGCACTGACCCGTCACAGGAGCCCTTTCGATGCCGACAAAACCCCTCTTTCTCCTCGTCACCCTCGGTGCTGTCGGCGGATGTGCCCAGACCACACAAAGCGACCGCGCCGATATGTTGGACCGTCCCATAGATTGCACGGTGGCCGGGGGTGACATCGCAGCCCTTGAGGCTGCTATTCCCGGTGCCGCAGAGCGGGCCGCCGCTGGCATGCGCCTCGTTGTCCCTGTTGGCCGCATTGCGGGCCGTGTGCGCGGGGAGCTCGACGATCGACGTGTGATCGCGTCTGGCCGCACCGAAGAAGACCTGCGCGCGCGGATCGCCGACATCCAAGCGGCTTGCCCCAACGATGGCGCCGTCACTTCAGGTGTGGAGGGCTAAGGATGGGCGTCGCTCGGATGCAACGCAGTTTGCTTCTGGCTTTGGCCGTCGGTCTGACCCCCGTCGCCCTGTCCTACGGCGCAGCGCCGCAGACAAGCTTGCCCTGGCTTTTCGGGATCGACGCGGGTGGCGTTCCAACGCGCCATGTCTTTCGCGCGATCATGGGGCTCTACTTGGCTTTGATCTGCTTTTGGGCTCTGGGCGCGTTGCGGCCCACTCTGAGGCTGCCAGCGCTTTGGAGCCTTTTTGTGTTCACCTTTGGCTTGGCCGTGGGGAGACTCCTGAGCCTGATCCTTGATGGTTGGCCTGGCCCATTGCTCTTTGCCTATGTTCCCGCGGAATTCGGGCTGGCTGCCTCCGCGGCATGGCTCATGGCAAAAGACGGGGAGCGACAAGCTGTGTCTTGAACGCGGACCTTGTCGAGCGCCCGGAGCCGATCCCCCCATCATGCATCCATTGGAGACATCTTCATCATGAGAAGACGATCCTTTTTCGGTCTTGGGCTTACACTCGCGCTCCTTGCGGGTTGCGCGGAAAAGCCAGAGCAATTCGTTGCGCCCAACAGTCAAGTCGGCGCGGCCGATGTGCAGCGCATCTATCTCGCCACGGACCGCATCGTCGGGCCCGATCTGTCAGGAACCACAGAGCGGGGCGGGGCCCTGTCGTTTGCGCAATACGACATCACAATTCCTCCGGTCCATCGCCCGGGCGAAGTGGAATTTTCGGCGTCAAACCCGGATCCCTCCACGGGTTTCACCGCTGCTCAGGCGCGTGGGCTTTCGTCACTGCCAGACCTTGGTCGCACCGTCCGGAGCCAAGCTGGCCCGCGCGGCCGGCCCATCGACAGTCAGGTGGTTTATGTGCACGGCTTCAATACCGCGATGGAGTACGCCGTTTATCGCCACGCCCAGATCGCCCATGACTACGGCCTCGAGGGGCCACCGGTGACCTTCGCCTGGCCCTCGATCGAACGCACAGTTGGCTATGTGCGCGACAAAGACAGCATCCTGATCGCGCGCGACCATCTCGAAGAACTGCTCATTGAACTCACACGCGAAAACCAGAACGTGTTCCTCTTCGGCCATTCCATGGGCACGCAGCTTGTGGTCGAAACCCTGCGCCAATTGTCGATCACCGGGCGACAGGATGTTCTGAGCCGGATCGGCGGTGTGATCCTCATTTCTCCCGACATCGACCTTGATCTGTTCGAAGCTCAGCATGAGCGCATCGACCCGCTGCCCAATCCCTTTGTGGTCATGACGTCCGAGAGCGATTACGCGCTTCGGTTTTCATCGCTCCTGACGGCGCAACCCGAGCGGCTTGGCTCGGCACGGGATCGAGACCGGCTTGCGAAGCTCGACCTGCTGGTCCTCGATCTGTCCGGATTGCCGAACGCAAGAAACCACTTCCTCGCCGCAACATCGGCCGTCGTCATCGATATCGTGACCAGCGCCCGCAGTGACATTCTGGCGAACAGATTCCCACGCAGCGGGATCATCGACGTCGCCGCGTTAGTCGCTGCGGGGGCAACTTCCGAGGGTGGTTGACCTCAAAATCTGCGGGACGTTGCTGCCATTGGGAAAACGAATACCAATGACAGCAGGGGGGCTTACTTCCGCACAGCGCCCACGAGCAGGGCGGATGGTCGCTTGTCCGGTGAGACGATGAAGGTCCCGTCGGTGGGGCGCGCGCCGAAGTAGATCATGTCGCCGCGGGTGGCGAGAACCTCGTATTCGACGGTTGGCGTGTTCGGCTGAACGCCGAGAACCAGACAGCCCTCGTCGAGGATGTCGCGCGCCTCGCCGACCGTCCACTCAGCCGACAGACACGCTCCGCCCGGTGCGCTGTTGAGAAACGCTGCAAAGTCCTCGGCCAGCGGTTTGATCCGAACGTAGTCGTCGATGGTGAGGTTCGCGTCCACCGCGCCCTCGATCACGTCGGACGCCCCGACAATCTCGATCCCGCCTCCAAAGTGCAGCTCTTGAAGCGCAAATCCGCAGCCAGCGCCCGCATAGGTCGTAAAGACCGCATCGATGCGATTTTCGGTGATGGTGATGTCGCGCGTCAGCTACCATTCTCCCATGGTTCCGTCGTGGTTCGGCTGGGGCCGCACCTCGCAGGCGATGGACGCATACTGCCCATCCAACCCGGCCTCTGTCGTGGATTGCGCGGTTGCGGGGCTGCCAAGCTGAGCAACCACGATGGCTGCGCTGGCTGCTGCGATTTTGGATTTCATCGACACTCTCCTTTTTGTCTTGAGCGAGCCTAGCAAGCGCCAGATGCATCAGATATTCAGAAGGTGCGATTTCATCAGATCGGAAAAACAGAATGCACAGCTACCTTCGGCACCTGGCAAATTACGCGCGCATCGTGGAAGCAGGCTCGATGAAGTCGGCATCAGATGTCCTGGGCATCGCGCCATCGGGGCTGAGCGAGTCCGTCAAGGTTCTGGAAAGCCGGTTCGGCACCGCGCTCCTTATCCGTCACAAAGCGGGCGTCACGCCCACGACGGAAGGTGAGCGGGTCTATGCGTCAGCATCCGGCATCGTTGATCTTCTGAACGAGGCTCTGGGATCAGATGAAACGGAAGATCTCGTTCAAACATGCCGACTGAGCGTGCCCACGGAGGTTGCGAGCACTTGCCTCGGGCCCGTCCTTCGGCATCTGGCTGCGAAGCACCCAAACCTGTCTCTCAAGGTGTTTGCCGAGGACGAATTCATCGATCAGAGCCGTTTCGCACGGGACTATTTCATTCGGATTGCATCAAAGTTCGCTCCAGATGAGGAGCTGCGGACGATCTGGACAGGCAAAGCCAACGCCATTCTTGTCGCAAGCACCAGCCTCATCTCTGCGGAAGACGCGGAGACCCCCGAGCGCGTGGCCGCGCTTCCCGCCATTGTGGGGGCCGAACGCAAACCGCCCTTTGGCTACCCGCTTCAAGCCCCCAAGGGACGCGTCACGTTCAAAAACGTGACCGGCGCGTCGACCCCGGCTGCGCAACTCGCGCTGGCATCCCAGGGGCTGGGCGTTACAGGCTGTCTCGATATCTGCGCAGCCGCATCCATTCGGGCAGGGACGCTTCGTCAGGTTCTGAGCCAACGTTTTGAGGTTCCGCTGGAGATCCGATTGATGACACCCCATCGCAGGAAAATGCGGGCAGACACCGAAATGGCAGCAGCGATGGACGTGTTGAACGCTCCCGGATAGGGGGCGCTTCTTACGTTCGCGGCACGGAGGCTCGGCCCTGACCTGCGGCAGGGGCTCAGGCGGTGAATGCTGACCTTGCCCAAAGGTCAGCATCCAGTGTTGCGTCCATCAGTTCACGCGGATCATCGGTTGCTGGAGCCCCACCGTTGGACGATTCTCCGGGTAGTAGAAGCCAGTTCCATCCACGGGCTTTCCGCCCATGAAGAGCATGGTGGGCGTATCCTCCCGAACATAGAGGAAATCGTGGTCTGTCACGAATTCACGGCCCTCGACGAAACGGAGCAGGGCGCAAGGCTGCCCCAGGATATCGCGTGCCTCACCGACGACAAAGTCGCCGCTCCCACAGGCGCCATCGGGCAGTTGGTTGAGTTCTTCGGCCATCGGTGGGGCCAAAACCGTCAGCTCAAGCTGCCTGTTCAGGAGGTAATCCTGAGACCAGGCGCCCGGTGCTGCGGGATTGGCATCATGCCAGATGACCTCGCCCGCAAAGTCATACGCGACGGCCGGAATCGCGCAGGCAGTGTCCGCGTAGACGGTGATATTGGCCTCGAACCCGCCCGCGTCATCAAAGGTGAAATCGCGGGTCAGGTAGGTCGGTGTCGGTGCACGTTCCGGGTCTTCCGCGTTTTGTTGCGGACGCATTTCGCACGTGATCGACGTCCACGTCCCGACGACGCGCTCCTGAAGCCCTTCAAGGGATGTGTCCTGTGCAAAGGCCCCGCTTGCAAGAATGGCCAGGCCAGCAACTGAGGTGACAAGGGGTTTCATCGTGATCTCCATCTGTTGACGATGAAGACACAAACTGCGCATATCCATTAAAGGCACAACTAGTCAAAACAAAAAGAGATAGTCATGAAAACGGAACCATTGACCCCGGATGTGGCGAGGGAAAACTGTCCCGTGACCTATTGCCTGTCGATGATCGGTGGGAAGTGGAAGCCTGTGATCCTGTTTTGCATCGCCAACGGGGTTGACCGTTTCGGAGCAATGCAACGCGCTGTTCCCGGCATCACCAAGCAGATGTTGACCAAGCAACTCAGAGAGCTCGAGGCCGACGAGATCATATCGCGCAAGGTTTATGCCGAGGTGCCACCGCGCGTCGATTACGCACTGACTGACAAGGGGCAATCAGTGCTGCCCGTGATCGAGGCCATGAAGACCTGGGGCCAAGAGCAGATGCAGTAGGCGTCACGCGCGACGCAATCTTCGGCGCGCGCGCGGTCGCCGCGCCGTCAGCTAGCCGCCCGCCACGACCGCACCAAACAACGACGTCGAACCTGCGGTCGCGGCAAGCGAACTAGGGCCGACATGACGTGCCAGTCGAAGCTGGGGTTTGGTCATCGGAAGGCGGCCGGGCGTATCGTATCTCGTCATGTCTATGTGATCGACAAGACCGGCAAGGATGGGCCGTGGGAAGATCCCACTCAGCACGACGTCGGTTGGATTGAAAAACTGAACCACAATGCTCAGCGGATCAGAGAGGGCACTGCCCCGGGTCTCAATCCAATCCAACAGGCGCTGGTCGCGGGTCTCCACCAACGCCGCGATGACATCGGGGTCAGGCTCG
>JBCBME010000201.1:0-5183 GCA_039822945.1 Pseudomonadota bacterium | reverse complement strand
ATCTTGAACGGGCCGCCGAACGGTGGCGCTTTGGCCAACGCGCGCGCCTACCTGCAGTCCATCACGGGGCTCGAAGACGATCACCTCGCTCGTGGAAGGCTTTTTCTTCAGCCCCGCCGTCTCGCGGATCTCGTAGAACTGGGTGAGCGCGGCGGTGAGCAGGCTGTCCTTGATGCCGGGGTGGTGCACCTCGACGATCTTGCGCATGACCTCCGCCTCCGGAAACCGGATGTAGTGGAAAAAGCAGCGCCGCAGAAACGCGTCGGGCAGCTCTTTTTCGTTGTTCGAGGTGATGATGACCACGGGCCGGTTGACGGCGCGCACCGTCTCGCCCGTCTCGTAGACATGGAATTCCATACGGTCGAGCTCCTGGAGGAGGTCGTTCGGAAACTCGATGTCGGCCTTGTCGATCTCATCGATCAGCAGCACCACCTTCTCGTCCGTCGTAAACGCCTGCCAGAGCTTGCCGCGCTTGATGTAATTGGCCACGTCCTTGACGCGTTCATCGCCCAGCTGGCTGTCGCGCAGGCGGCTGACGGCGTCATACTCGTAAAGCCCCTGCTGCGCGCGCGTCGTGCTCTTGATGTGCCATTCCACCATCTCGAGCCCGAGCGAGGCCGCCACCTGCCGCGCGAGCTCCGTCTTGCCGGTGCCGGGCTCGCCCTTAACGAGGAGCGGGCGCTCCAGCGTCACCGCCGCATTCACCGCAATGGTGAGATCATCTGTCGCGATGTAGCTTTCAGTGGAGGTAAATTGCATGCGGGTTCACCATATATTGTGCAATAGCTCGAAATCCCGGCGAAACCGTGATCACATCTTGTCTGAACAGACTGTTCCAGAGGCTTTTGGCTAGTGACATCCTAACGTCAAGCCGTTAGAGCCAACGCAAGTGTGAGAGAGGGGCGTATGCGAGGCTCCGGAAGGGTCCGGGGGAGGGAACCTCAGCGCCAAATCGTTCAGCGATAACAACAAGGTGCCGCCATGAAAGCCGAAGTATTCATAGACGACAATTACAAGCCTGCTGAAGACGAACCGTTTATGAACGATCGGCAGATTGAGTATTTTCGTCGCAAGCTCCTGAACTGGAAGATGGAGCTTTTGTCCGACAGCCGCGACACGATCGAGGGCATGAAGGACAGTACCCGCAACATTCCCGACATCGCCGACCGTGCCAGCGAAGAGACCGATCGCGCGCTCGAGCTGCGCACCCGCGATCGGCAGCGCAAGCTCGTCGCCAAGATCGACGCCGCGCTGCGCCGCATCGATGAGGGCGAGTATGGCTACTGTCAGGTGACCGGCGAGCCCATCTCACTCAAGCGCCTCGATGCACGCCCGATCGCCACGATGTCGCTCGAGGCTCAAGAGCGCCATGAGCGCCGCGAGAAAGTCCACCGCGACGATTGATGGCGCGACCACTGGAACGGATAGCCGTTATTGGCGGCGGATTGGGCGGCCTCTCGGCCGCCCTTGCTTTTCGCGCCCGGGGTGCCGCCGTCACGGTCTTTGAGCAAGCCCCCGCATTTGCGGAAGTGGGCGCAGGTATTCAGGTCTCATCCAACGGGCTGCGCGTGCTCCGTGCGCTCGGCATCTCCGCCGAAGATGCCTTCAACTCCCGCGGCACCACGCTCCATGATCACGTGGGCAAACGCGTGGCCATCGTCCCCAATGAGGCAAGCCGCGAGGTGCGCCTCTTTCACCGCGCCGATCTTCTGGCACTGCTCGAGACGGCCTGCCGGGAGGCGGGCGTCACGCTCGAGCTCAACGCCAAGATCACGCCAGAGAGCGCGCCCGACGCTGATCTCATCGTCGCTGCCGACGGGGTCAAAAGCGCCTTTCGCGCCCTCGTGGCCCCTGACGTGGCCGCCCCGCTCTTTTCGGGGCAGGCGGCCTGGCGCGCGGTCGTGCGCCCTCCGAAACCCGTCACCGAGGCCGGGGTCAGCCTCTATATGGGCCCCGGTGCCCATGTCGTCGTCTACCCGATGCGGGGCGGTGAGCTCATCAACGTGGTGGCGGGTGAGGACACGCCCGAGCCCACCGGCGAGGGCTGGATGCAAGAGGTGCCCAAAAGCGCCATGGAGGCGCGCTTTGCCGCCTTTGAGGGGCCGGTCCGCGCGCTCGTGTCCCGCTCGGAGCGTGTTCACCGCTGGGGGCTTTACCACCACACGCTCCCGCGCCGCTGGTCGGCGGGCAATGTGGTGCTGCTGGGCGATGCTGTTCACGCGATGCTGCCCTACCTCGGGCAGGGGGCCTGTATGGCGTTCGAAGACGCCTATGTGCTCGCGGCCTCCTGCGCGCGCCATGACGACCTCGATGAGGCTTTGGGGGCCTATGAACGCGCGCGCGCGCCCCGCGTGGCCCGCGTGATGAAGGCGGTGCGCGCCAATGCCACGCGCTTCCACCACGGCAATCCGGTGGCGCGCTTCATCGGGCATACGGGGCTGCGCACGCTCTCGAGCCTCGCGCCGGGGCTCATCGCGCGCCAGTTCAACTGGCTCTACGACCTCGACGTCACGCGCCCCTAGTCAGGCGTCAAGCTTGATCCAGATCGGCACGTGGTCGGACGGCTTCGTGCCCGCGCGCACATCCTTGTCGATTTGGCAGTCTTCCAGCAGGTCCGCGCATTGCGGCGTCAGCAGAAAATGATCGATGCGGATGCCGTCATCATTCTCCCACGCGCCGCGCTGGTAGTCCCAAAAGCTGTAATGGCCGGGGCCGGGCGTGCGGGCGCGAAAGGCCTCCGTGAAGCCCAGCGCCACGATCTCCCGCCAGGCCGCGCGCGCCTCAGGCCGGAACAGCGCGTCTTCGGTCCAGGCCTCGGGGCGTTTGGCATCCTCGGGCTGGGGGATGATGTTGTAGTCGCCTGCCATGAGCGCGGGCTCTTCCGCGGCCATGAGCTCGGCTGCACGCGCTTTCAGCCGCTTCATCCAGGCGAGCTTGTAGTCGAATTTGGGGCCGGGCGCGGGGTTGCCGTTGGGCAAATAGAGCCCGCAGATCCGCACGGCCCGCGTGCCCACCACCGTGGCCTCGATCCACCGGGCCTGCTCATCGCTCTCATCGCCCGGCAGCCCGCGGGAGACATCCTCCAATGGCAGCTTTGAGAGGAGCGCCACGCCGTTAAAGCCCTTTTGGCCATGGGTCTCGACATTGTAGCCGCGCTCTTCAAATAGCTCGCGGGGGAACGTCTCGTCGGTGGATTTGATCTCTTGCAGGATGGCCACGTCGGGCTGCGCCTCGTCGAGCCACGCCGGAAGCGCCTCGATCCGCGCCTTGATCCCGTTGATGTTGAAGGAGGCGATTTTCATGGGCCAGATGTGGCCCAGCCGGGCGCGCCCCGCAATCGAAAAGCGTCAGTGGTCGGGGGTGAGGTTGATGCGGATGCGCTCGGCATCCACGACTTTCCCGTCGATGATGAGCTTGGCCACGAGCGGCGCGCGGCCCACGCGCGCGGTCCCGAAATCCACCCGCACGTTCGAGTTTGGCCCCGCATCCACGGCCGTTTGCCCCAGCACCCGGCCTGTCAGCGTCTCGATCTGCACGAAGCCCGGCGCGCGTGTGCTCACGAGGCGCACATCGTAGAATGTGTCGCCCGTGGCGGCGATGCGGAGCGCGCCGAAATTGTTGTTGGCCAGGGCCGGGGGCGCCAGCAGCGCGAGGCAGAGTGCAAGAGGGGCATATCGGGTCACGGGACACCTTTCATCAGCAGCGGGATTAACCATAGCGCGCGCATCACGCCGCGCCAAAAGAGAAAGGCCGGAGCAAATGCCCCGGCCTTCCCAATTCAGATCGTGGTGCCACGATTAGCGGCGCACCTGGATGTCCTCGATGTCGACCACCTGGCCGTCCACGATCAGCTTGGCGACGAGGTCACCGGCACCCACGCGGTCTGCGCCGAAGTCAACGCGGACAGAGGTGTTGGCGCCTGCATTCACGAAGGCCTGGCCCAGCACGTCGCCGGAGAGGCTCTCGATCTGGATGGTGCCTGCGGAGCCTGCGTTCACCGACTTGACGTCGTAGAAGGCGTCGCCCTGCTCAGCGCCGGACAGGAGGCCAAACGTGTTGGCGGAAGCAGCACCAGCGGTGAGTGCGATGGCGGCTGCGGCGATTGCGAGTTTCTTGAACATTGTATTTCCTTTCAGTGGGTTGGCGGGGTCAGCGCCGGGTTTGATTTGGTCCGGGCGGTGGCTCTTGGTGTGTCGGTGCCGCCGTCCGATGACTGAGAATTGGGGTGAGGGGCCGCGTTTGAAAACCCCGCAGCTCATCACATAAATGAGCGGTGGCGCGAGGGGCCCGATGACAAATCCTGCGCTCTTGTGGGGCAATGTGTGCAAATGTGTACGATCAGACCCCGTTTGGCGCGATCTGCGAGGAAAAGCTGTTCACAACGGTCCGCCAGCCCGCGCGAATTTGAAACAATTCCTCACGGAATTCGGCGGCGCGGGTTTTCACTTTGCCCATTTTTTCCCGCCCGAGGGGGCTTGCCTGCCCAATGCCACGTCAGCAGGCAGGGTTTGATGCGCCTCAGGCCGCCTTTCTCAGCCCCCATCCCCTGCGTTCGAGCGCCGCGCAGCTTAACTCCGCCTCATAAGGAGGACCCAATGCTGCGATATCTTTTTGGCAAGAAGCCCGAGGGCAAGATCGAGACCCAGCGCGAGACGTTCGAGCGCCAGGTGAAGGAGCTCACCGCCACGATCGAGGCGATGCCGCAAAAGCCCAAAGTGTCGATTGATCCCAATACCGGCACCATCACGTTTGAAGCCCCCGAGCAGTTCGCCGATGAGGCGCTCGCTCTGCCAGCCCCGGTGGTCAAGGATGCCCCAGCGCCAGAGGCAGAGAGCACCAGCCCCGTCACAGAGGCCGTGACAAACCCGGCGCCGCCCAAGGCCATGCCGCCCAAAGCGGCCCCGCCCAAGGCAAACCCACCCAAAGCCGCGCCGCCGAAAGCGGCCGCCTGATCAGATAGAAAACGAGGTGCCGCAGCCGCAGGAGGCTGTGGCATTCGGATTGTTGATGATGAACCGCGCGCCGATCAGCTCTTCTTCAAAGTCGATCGTGGCATCCGCCAGAAAGGGCAGCGAGACGCTGTCGATCACAACACGCTCGCCGGACCCCTCAAGGATAAGGTCATCGTCGCCCGGCGCATCATCGAGATTGATCTCGTACTGAAAGCCCGAGCAACCGCCACC
>JBCBME010000200.1:0-5211 GCA_039822945.1 Pseudomonadota bacterium | reverse complement strand
CGCATCTGTGGCGCGGCTGCGAGATCACGCAGACGATCCGGTTGACCGCGGGCTCAAGGCGGGTGGATTTCGTCACCGAGATCGACTGGCATGTCAGCCACATCCTGCTTAAGGTGGCGTTCCCGGTCAGCCTGAGCACCGAGACCGCGCTCTACGACATCCAGTGGGGCACGATACGCCGTTCCACGTCGCGCCATTCCGATTTCGATGCCGCCCGCTTTGAGGTGCCGGCCCAGAAATGGGCCATGCTCGGTGATGACGACCGCTCTGTGGGGCTTTTGAACGACTGCAAGTACGGCTATGACGTCCATGGTCACGTCATGCGGCTTTCTCTCATTAAATCAGCAACTTCACCTGATCCCGTGGCGGATCAGGGGCGGCACGTCTTCACCTATAGCTTCCTGCCCTTGCCCGATGGCGACCGCGCCGAGCTTGACCATGCGGCCTACGATCTGAACGCGCCACTCAGGGTGGCGTCTGGGCCGGTGGTGCCCCCGATCGTGGAGGTCTCCGACGGTGTCATCGTCGAAAGCGTGCGTCCCGTTGGGGATGAGATTGAAATCCGGCTCTTTGAAGCGCGCCGCGCGGCGCGGGATGCGGAGCTGCGGTTTTCACGCCAGCCACGTAGCCTCAGGATCTGCGACATCTTCGGCGACACCGAGCGCGAACTCCCGGCCGAACAGGTGGTGGGCCTCGCGCTCGGGAAATCCCAGATTGTAACGCTTAGGGTCAGGTTGAGCTGAGGCAGTCCACGAGATCCCTTGTGCAGCGCGTCAGGTGATGACGTCGGGCGCGTCGCGGCCCGTGCGTTCCTTGATCCCGGCGATGGCGTCTGCCGCGCCAATGATGGACGCGAGGGCCTCTTGCGGATCGCTGTCGAGCGCGTCCGGGTCTGTTTCCAGCCGCTCCAGATAGACCCGCAGCGTGGCGCCTTGTGTTCCCGTCCCCGACAGGCGGAAGACGACCCTGGCGCCCCCCTCAAAAAAGATGCGGATCCCTTGACCGGAAGAGTGCGACCCATCCACAGGATCGTCATAGGAAAACTCGTCCGCAGCCTCGACCGTCATGCCGCTGAACGTTTGGCCCTTCATCGTTGCAAGACCTTCGCGGAGCGCCTGCATCAGACCGGCCGCGGCCTCACTATCGACGGCCTCGTAGTCGTGCCGCGAATAGTAGTTGCGACCGTATTTCGACCAGTGATCCGACAGGATATCAGACACGCTCTTGCCGGTTTTCGCCAGAATGTTGAGCCAGAGGAGGACGGCCCAGAGGCCGTCTTTCTCGCGCACATGGTTTGACCCCGTGCCCGCGCTCTCCTCCCCGCAGATCGTGGCGCGCCCGTCATCGAGGAGGTTGCCGAAGAATTTCCACCCCGTGGGCGTCTCGAAGCTCTCGATGCCCTTGGCTTCGGCCACGCGGTCAGCGGCGCCCGATGTCGGCATGGAGCGCGCGACGCCCGCCAGACCACCGGAATAGCCGGGCGCGAGATGCGCCAGATCAGCAAGGACGGCCAGCGAGTCCGAAGGAGACACATAAGAGCCACGCCCCACGATCATGTTGCGGTCACCATCGCCATCGGAGGCCGCGCCGAAATCTGGCGCGTCCGGGCCATACATCGCTGTCATCAGCTCCTTGGCCCAGATCGGATTGGGATCCGGGTGGCCCCCGCCAAAATCCGGCTTGGGCAGCCCGTTGACGACCGTGCCAAGTGGCGCATCGAGGCGGTTTTCGAGGATCTCCTTGGCATAGGGCCCGGTCACGGCATGCATCGCGTCAAAGCGCATCCGGAAGCCGGACATGAACATGCTGCCGATCGCCGTGAAGTCGAAGAGCTCCTCCATGAGATCGGCGTAGTCACTGACGGGGTCGGTGATCTCCACCACCATCTCACCCACCTGCGTTTCCCCAAGCTCGGTCAGGTTGACGTCCGGCGCATCGAGGCTGTGGTACTCGGTGATTTCGGTCGTGCGGGCAAAAATCCTGTCGGTCACGCCCTCTGCCGCGGGGCCGCCGTTGGGGCCGTTATACTTCAGCCCGAAATCCTCGTCCGGACCGCCGGGATTGTGGGAGGCCGATAGGATCAGCCCGCCGTCGGTGCCGCGCTTTCGGATGATGTGGCTGGCCGCAGGCGTCGAGAGGATCCCGCGTTGCCCCACGATGCAGCGCGCCGCCCCGTTCGCGGCGGCCATACGCAAGATGATTTGGATCGCTTGATCGTTGAAATAGCGCCCGTCGCCCCCCACCACGAGCACTTTGCCCGTGACGCCTCCGATCCCGTCAAAGATCGATTGGACGTAGTTTTCGAGGTAGCCCGGCTCCATGAAGATGCGGGTCTTCTTGCGCAGTCCGGATGTGCCAGGCTTTTGGCCATCAATGGGGGTAGTCTTAATGCTGGGCATGGGCCCCTCCCTCTAGCTCTTGTTGGCTATGTCTTTCAGTGTAAAGGCGACAACGCTTTCGGCGGAAATCGAGGTGGTTGCGCGGGGGCGATCCTCGGTCGGAATGCCTCCAGCCGTGTCAAAGGCCCGCGCCCAGAATTGCCCTGCAGGCGCATCGGGGAGCGTGGCGCGGATCTCGCCGCCATTGTTAAAAATCGTATAGATGGCACCGATGCGGGGCTCATAGGCCGGGGTGCCACGCGCCATGCGCATCTCCGCGCCAAGGAATTTGAGGTCCGGTTGCGACCAGTCTTCTGCTGTCATCGGCTGGCCATCGGCGCGCCGCCAAAAGAGATCAGGCACGCCATCGATCAGGCGCGGGCGTGCGTGGAGAAAGCGGATCTGGCGCAGGATCGGCGTATGCTTCCGGAAGAGGATGATATCCTTGCAGAATTGGAGGAAGTCATCATCGGCCCCCTCCCAATTAATCCAGCCGATCTCGTTGTCCTGGCTGTATGCATTGTTGTTGCCCATCTGGCTATTGCCAAGCTCGTCACCCGCGAGGATCATCGGCGTGCCCTGGCTCAACATGAGCGTGGCGAGCATGTTGCGCCGCCGCTGCGCGCGGGTGGCATTGATCTTGGCGTCTGTTGTGGGGCCTTCCTCGCCGCAATTGTCGGAGAAGTTCTCGCCGTGGCCGTCCCGGTTGCCTTCGCCGTTGGCCTCGTTGTGCTTCATCTTGTAGCTGACGACGTCCATGAGCGTGAAGCCGTCATGGCTTGTCAGGTAGTTGATGGAGCTCGTGGAGGGGCGCCCGTCATGGTCAAAGCGGAAGCTTGAGCCCGCCACCCGGGTGGCAAGCTTTTGCACCGTGCCGGCATCGCCCCGCCAAAAGCGGCGGACCTGGTCGCGATACTTGTCATTCCATTCGGTGAAAGGGGCAGGGTAGGCGCCAAGCTGGTAGCCGCCCATCCCGACATCCCAAGGCTCCGCGATGAGCTTGACGCGGTTCAGCACCGGATCCTGCCGGATCGCGCGCATGAAAGGGCCGTCGCGGTCAAAGACACCGCCGGTGCGTGCCAGTGTCGAGGCGAGGTCAAACCGGAAGCCGTCGACCTTCATCACCTCCACCCAGTAGCGCAGGGAATCCATCACGAGCCGCAGGGTGAACGGGTGATCGAAATTGAGCGCGTTCCCGGTGCCCGTATCGTTCACGTAGTAGCGCCCGTTGGAGAGCCGGTAGTAGCTGGCATTGTCGAGCCCGCGGAAAGCAAGCGTCGGGCCGTTCTGATCGCCTTCGGCGGTGTGGTTGTAGACCACATCGAGGATCACCTCGATATCGGCGGCGTGAAAGCGCGCCACCATTTGCTGAAACTCGGCAATGTCGCCGTAGCTCAGGTATCGCGGGTCGGGCGCAAAGAAGCCCAGCGTCATGTAGCCCCAGTAGTTCCGAAGCTCCTGATCGACGAGAAAGCGATCATCGACAAAGGCTTGCACCGGCAAAAGCTCGATCGCGTTGACCCCGAGATCTGTCAGGTGATCAAGGATCGGGTCTGAGGCCATCCCGAGAAACTTGCCACGATGGGGAATGTCATCGCGGCCCGCCGTCAAACCCTTCACATGGGCCTCATAGACGATCGTCTCATTCCAGGGGCGGTCGATCCGGTGTGTGCTCCCCCAGGTAAAGGCCGGATCCACCACCACAGAGCGCGGCATGTAGTCGGCGCTGTCACGGGTATCAAAGCTCAGATCGGCGTCCTTGTGGCCGATCTTGTAGCCATAAAGGCTGTCGTGCCACGTCAAATGCCCGGTGAGCTTCTTGGCGTAGGGGTCAATCAGGAGCTTGTGCGGATTGAAGCGGTGGCCTTCTTCGGGGGCGTAAGGGCCGTGGACGCGGTAGCCGTATTGCTGCCCGGGCTGCATACCGGAGAAGTATCCGTGCAGACATGGCCATCGCGTTCGGCCAGATCCACGAGCAGCGCCTCGTGCCCTTCATCGTCGAAGAGGCACAGCGTCACGCGCTCGGCGTGCTGCGAGAAGACGGCGAAATTGACCCCCTCGCCATCAAACGTTGCTCCGAGCGGGTAGGGCCGACCAGCGGAGAGTTGCAGTGACTTCATCGTTAGAGAGCGATGCTCCGGTAGAGGTCCGCATAAGCCTGAGCTGAGGTTTCCCAACCCACGGGATGCGCCATGGCGTTTCGCTGGATCTTAGACCACGCTTTTTGGTCTGCGTAGAGGTGGCAGAGTTTCAACAGAGCGTTTCGTAGCGCATCGGCCGTCACAGGCGAAAATTGCAGCCCCGTTGCCACACCTTTGGCCATGGTCGCGGGCGTGGCTGGGATCACGGTGTCCGCAAGCCCCCCGGTGAGCGCCACAAGCGGCGGTGTCCCGTAGGCCAGGCCCATGAGCTGCGTGAGCCCGCATGGCTCAAACCGAGAGGGGACAAGGATGGCGTCCCCGCCCGCCACCATGAGATGCGCGAGCTTTTCATCGTACCCGATCTTCACGCCGATGCCTGCCTCGCGGGAGGCTGCGGCAAAGGCGGCCTCGAGCTTGGCATCACCCGATCCCAGGAGCGCAAGTTGCCCGCCCGCTTCGATCAGTGCAGGCAGCGCTTCGAGAAGAAGATCGAGCCCCTTTTGCTCCGTCATCCGCGAAATCAGGACGCAAAGCGGGCCGTCCGTCTCTGGCAGATCAAACTCCTCGCGCAGCGCGGCCTTGTTCTTCGCCTTGCCGCGCGGTGATTTGTAGGGGTGGATCTCTGGGACACGGAATGGCCGATCTGGACGAACTGGGAGGCCACACCGCCGGCAAAGTTTATCCATGACGAA
>JBCBME010000199.1:0-5224 GCA_039822945.1 Pseudomonadota bacterium | reverse complement strand
TGGGGCTTTGGGTCACATCTCTATGATCTTGCGACCACGGAGGAGTTTGGGCGCGTAATGGCTGAAACGACGACCAACACCCCTGACGACCGAGCGGACGCCACGCGCGGCCAGCAGGAGTGGCGTGATCTGCCCGCCTCCGGCGATGAGCGGCGCAACTGGATCCGTCTGAAGACCCTCGTCATCGTGCGCTGGGTGGCCGTTGTGGGCCAGCTTGGCGCGCTCACGGTGGCGCAACGCATTTTTGATCTGCAGCTTGAAATCACGCTTTGCTACATCGCCATCGGCATGGCGGTCTTCGCCAATCTGACGTCCGTCTGGATCTACCCTGAGAACAAGCGCCTGACGGAGATGGAGACCTTTCTCTTTCTTCTCTTCGATCTCATGCAGCTTGGGTTCCTGCTGACGTTGACGGGGGGGCTGAACAACCCGTTCGCGCTCCTTGTGCTGGCTCCGGTGACGATTTCGGCGACAGCGCTATCGCTCGGGCCCACGATCCTATTAGGGTTCGTGGCCTTCCTCGTAGTAACACTGACGGCGCTCTTTCATCTGCCCCTGCGCACGGTGGATGGCATTGTCTTGGAGATCCCGGGGCTTTTCCTGCTCGGGTTTTGGGCGTCGATCCTGATTGGTGCCGTCTTTATCTCGATCTACGCGAGACGTGTCACGGAGGAGCTGCACACCATGTCGAGCGCGCTCCTTGCCACGCAGATGGCGCTCGCGCGGGAGCAAAAGCTGACAGATCTCGGCGGTGTGGTGGCCGCGGCGGCACATGAGCTCGGTACACCGCTTGCCACGATCAAGCTCGTCTCGAGTGAGCTGATGGAGGAGCTTCCTGACGGCGATCTGAGGGAGGATGCGGGCCTCATCCGCAGTCAGGCGGATCGCTGTCGCGATATCCTCCGCTCCATGGGACGCGCGGGTAAGGAAGATCTCCATATGCGCCATGCCCCGTTCGAGACGGTGGTGCGGGAGGCGGCCGAGCCTCACACCAAGCGGGGCATCAATGTGGATGTGGTGCTGGTTCCGGGGACCGGGGCAGCTTCTGAGCAGCCTCAGATCCGGCGCCACCCCGAGATCGTGCATGGCCTGCGAAACCTCGTGCAAAACGCGGTCGACTTTGCCCAAGCCTCGGTCCGCGTGGAGCTTGCCTGGAGCGAGGGGTGGGTGTCGATCCGCATTTGCGATGATGGGCCGGGCTATTCGGCGCACGTTATCGGGCGGCTCGGCGATCCCTTTACCCGGGCCCGGCGCAGCGCCAAGGCAGAGGCGAGACCGGGCTATGACGGCATGGGCCTTGGCCTCTTTATCGCCAAGACGCTCCTGGAGCGCACCGGCGCGGAGGTGCTCTTTGCCAATGGCAGCTCGGAGGACGAGTACAAAGGCGCCCATGTGATGGTGAGTTGGCCGATGGAGGCCATTGCCCAGCATGCGCAGGGTGCGCCATCAGCGCTTGGCTCCAACCAACCGCTGGATGCGTGACCACCCCATTCGACTAAAATTCGCGGCTTAACCCCCCGTTAACCATGTGTGCGCCATGATCCGAGCGGGTGCGCGGAGGGTCATTTATGCTGGCTGGATTTCTGGATTTTCTTTTGTTGATGGCGGGCACCGGCGCCTTCAGCGTTGCGGCTCTGGTGCTTTGGGCGCGGTTGTCGCCCGATCCAGATCAGGCGATCCACGAAGAGATCCGGCGTGCGGACGGCCAGTGCGTCTTTCTCTTTGACGGTACGACGCTGATGGATTGCACCGCGCCCGCGCGGGTGCTGCTGGCGGATCTGGCGGCGGGTGGCAATGATTTGCAGCGGCTTTTCCGGACATTGTCGAGCCGCTTTCGTGATCTGCCCAACCCCGATGACGTCCATGCTGACGGACCCGCACGCGAGTTCGCGTCGAAAGACCCGAGTGAGGCGATGCGCGTTATTCTTGAGTCCTGGGACAGCTATCTGCGCGTGACGCTCGCTCCGCTCGCCGAAGGCGAAGCCGACGCAAGCCAGGGCTATACATCACGCGCGATCGAAGACGTCAGTGGGCCCTCCTTTTCGCACGGGATCGCGCACAGTGATGAGCTCTCAGTTCTGCGGGCGGTCACGAACGCGGCTCCAGTGCTGCTTTGGCAAACTGACGAGCGCGATGAGATTTCTTGGGCCAACGAGACCTATCTGGCCCAGCTCGAGGCCCGTGAGGGGGGCAACCGGAGCATATGGCCCCCTGCCCGTCTCTTTCCCGGGGTGCACACGAACCCGCCGGAGCCGGGCACTTCCCGCAGGGGTGAGGTGACGTATGCCGAGGGTGAACAGCGCGGCTTTGATATCCACTGCGTTGAAAGCGAGCAGGGGCGCATTTACTACGCAATGCCCGCAGACGAGGTGATCAAGGTCGAGGAAACGCAAAAGCAGTTTGTTCAGACGCTGACCAAGACATTTGCTCATTTGTCAGTTGGCCTCGTGATCTTTGACAAGGATCGAAGCCTCGCGCTCTTTAATCCGGCGCTCATCGATCTGCTCCGGTTACCGGTTGAGTTCCTGAGCGTTCGGCCCACGCTCCACGCATTTCTCGACCGCCTGCGCGAGGAAAGGCTGATTGCAGAACCCAAGGACTACAAAGCCTGGCGGCAACAGATCCTGGAGCTGGAGGACAAGGCATCATCGGGGTCCTATTGCGAGACCTGGAACCTGCCGGGTGGCGTCACATTCCGCGTCACGGGGCGCCCGCATCCCAACGGTGCGATTGCATTCCTCTTTGAGGATATCAGCTCCGAGATGGCGTTGACGCGCCGGTTCCACGCTGAGATAGAAGTGGGTCACGCAGCCCTCGACGCGGTGGATGAGGCGATCTTGATTGTTAACGGGGCCGGCATGGTTTCGCACAGCAACCGGGCCTACAAAGACATGTGGCGCGCGGACCCGGAGGCTGGCGTCATCGTGCGCCGCCTGAGGGATGTCGCACAAAGCTGGCGCCGAACCGGTGGCGACAGCGCCATGTGGGACGCGCTCATCGACGCCACGGAGCAACGTGGCGGCCCGGCCTCATGGCACGGTACCGTCACAGGCGCCGATGGCCGCACACTGGCCTGCCGCGCTGCGAGGCTGAAGGGCGGATCAACGCTCATCGGTTTCCGGCGGATCTCGGTGCGCGCGGAACGCGGCGTTGCGGCCTCCTGAGCCCACCGCAAAGTAGCGGTTGTGCACCCCCTCGGGCGGGGTAATCTTGCGCCATGATCGCGCGCCCCATTGCCCGCCAGACTGCCGCTACAGAGGCCACATTCACCTTGGCGACGCCAGATGACACTGCGCGTTTTGCAAGGGTCCTGGGCGGTAACCTGGCAACCGGTGACTGTGTGCTCCTCGAAGGGGGGCTCGGCGCCGGCAAGACGACCTTTGCCCGCGCTCTGATCCAGTCTCTCCTCCCTACGCCAGAGGACGTCCCCTCCCCCACCTTCACGCTCGTGCAGACCTACGAGACGCCCGGCTTCGAGATCTGGCACTGCGATCTCTACCGGCTCGGCAGCGCAGATGAGCTCATTGAGCTGGGCCTTGAGGAGGCGTTCGAGACGGCGGTCACGCTCATCGAATGGCCCGACAGGTTGGGTGACTGGCGACCCTCGACTGCCGCTACTTTGCGCTTTGGCATCGCTCCGGATGAGGCTCGCCTTTTGACACTGACCGGAGAGACGGCGGCGAGGCTGTCGCAAGGCTGGGACGCATGACGCGCCGCGCCGCTGCTCGAAAATTTCTGGAAACCACGGACTGGCACAGCGCGGAGGTTACTCCGCTCGCCGGGGATGCCTCCAACCGCACATATTTTCGCCTTTTGCGCAGCGGGCACGCACCCGCCGTGCTGATGGACAGCCCCCCGGAAAAGGGCGAAGACGTGCGCCCCTTTGTAAGCGTGGCGCGTCATCTCACATCGCATGGCCTGTCCGCCCCTCGCATTCTGGCCTCCGATGAGGCTGAGGGGTTTCTCATCCTCGAAGATCTCGGAGATGCGCTCTATGCTCGGGTTCTGGAGCAAAGCCCGGCCCGCGAGGAGGAGCTCTATGTCGCTGCGATCGAGGCCATTGTGGAGCTGCACAGCGCATCACCTCTGCCTGTCGCCCCGTATGATGCACAGACCATGGGCCCGCTCGCGGGGCTTGCCGCCCAGTGGTACGCGGGTCAGCCTGAACGAGCAGCAGAGCTGAGCGCCGCTACGCAAAAGGCACTCAAGGCGCAGGAAGAGCCCGAGCGCGTGCTCGCCTTGCGAGACTATCATGCCGAAAACCTGCTCTGGCTCCCGAACCGAAGCGGCGCGGCGCGGGTCGGTCTCCTCGATTTTCAGGACGCGCGGATAGGCCAGCGGACGTACGATCTCGCCTCTCTCCTCAAGGATGCGCGCAGAGATGTGAGCCCCGCCACCCAGGCAGCCGCGACAGTCGCGTTTGCCAGTTTGACCGGGATAAGCCGCGAAACGCTCCTTGCTTCGATGGCGGCGCAGAGTGCCCAGCGCAATCTGCGGATCCTCGGCGTCTTCGCACGCTTGAGCCTCCATTTCGGGAAGACGCACTACATCGATCTTATTCCGCGGGTTTGGCGTAACCTGCAGGGCGACCTCTCGCACCCTGCCCTTTCGCGGCTCCGCGGCACGGTCATGCGGATGCTGCCCGAACCGACCCCCCACCTTCTCAACGACCTCAAGGCAAGATGCGGCACGATCCCCTCCCTTGCATGATCTTCGCGGCAGGCTTTGGGACGCGCATGGCCCCGTTGACGGACACGCTGCCAAAGCCGCTCGTCGGCGTGGCGGGGCAAACGCTCCTTCAACACGCGCTTTCGCCCGCCCAGTCAGCTGGGCTGCACCCCATCGTTGTGAATGCCCACTATCGGGCATCGCAGATCAAAGCGGCGCTCGCCGGAGAGGCCGTGACGGTGCTGGAGGAGGTGCCGGAGCTACTCGATACCGGTGGCGGCCTCAAGAACGCACTCCCGCATTTAGGCGAGGGCCCGATTGCAACAATGAACTCGGATGCGGTTTGGGCGGGACCGAACCCCTTTGAGATCCTGCGGGACGCTTGGCGCATGGGCGACGAAGCGCTCCTGTTGTGCGTTCCGCTTTCGCACGCAGCGGGCCGAACAGACAAAGGTGATTTCTCCGTGACCGAAAGTGGCAGGCTCTCTCGCGGAGACGGGTTCGTCTACACGGGCGCGCAGATCATCCTCGGGTCAGCTGTCGCCACGCGGTCTGA
>JBCBME010000198.1:0-5240 GCA_039822945.1 Pseudomonadota bacterium | reverse complement strand
GCCCGACCTCCCCCCCGGGAGGGCATGCATCGATAGCAACGTCAAAGTCGTCTTCGGGATGGATGCGCGGATCGCGCCCAGTGCAGAGATCGGATGCCCCCCCGAGGTCGGGCATGGCGCCCGCGCACCTCGTCTCCGCTCATGATCACCCGGACGCATATCAAGGGCGACGCACCGTCTACCGCCGTCTACTCGGATTGCGAGCGCTACCGCTACATGCTCACGCGCATCTGGGATGAGGGCGGCAAGCGCGCGCTCTTCATCATGCTCAATCCCTCAACGGCGACGGAAGTTCAAAACGACCCGACTGTTGAGCGCTGCGAGCGCCGTGCCCGCGCGCTGGGCTTCGGGGCATTCCGCGTGCTCAACATCTTTGCCTGGCGCGACACGGACCCGCGCAAGATGCGTGCCGCGCCTGATCCGGTAGGGCCAGACAATGACGCGGCGATCCTTGAAAGCCTGCCCTGGGCCGACAGGGTCATCGCGGCCTGGGGCACCCATGGAGCCCATTTGGAACGCGGGCCTGAGGTGGAGCGTCTTTTGCGGGCATCCGGGCACCCCATCTATACCCTGGGTCTGTCCAAGGCTGGCCATCCAAAGCACCCCTTGTATATCTCCTACGATCAACTGCCTGAGTTATGGCCTGAGGAGTGAACCGCCCCATGAGCCGCGATACTGATGAACTGACGCAGGAGCTGCGCAATCTTCAGGAGCACTACGCGATGAGATCCATGTCATCGCGTTTCAGCATGATGCGGGCCCAGTTCCTGCGCGGGCTTGCATTCGGTCTCGGCTCGGTCATGGGGGCTACGATCCTTGTTTCTATCGTGGGGTACATGCTCAGCCAGATCGACTTCATTCCAATCATCGGCGAGTGGGCCACGCAAATCGCCGAAGAGATCCAAGCCCCGGAGCAAGGGCAGTCCAGGCAGTAAACCGTTAACCACGCCCGGTGATGTTCAATGATTGTTCACCCGCTCTCGCCTAATCTGGCGGGGGCTATTATTCGGTTGGACACCTCTGAACATGATGATGCTAGCAGGCCTCTTGGGCGTGATGTTGATGGGCGCGGCCTTTGCCGGGGATTTCGCCGGTGAGGACGAGGTGAGCGCCAAAAAAACCCCGACCGAAGATGACAAAGACCCGTCTGAGGAACCAGGTGATGGCCCGTCAGTGCCGGATCTTGTGGATGTGACGGATGACGGGGCCGAAGATCCTGCACCTGTCTCTGACGACGACAAGACAGATGACACCGACACGCTGCTCGACACTTTGACCCAGAGCCTGCCCACCGTCTCTGGAACGGACGGTGTCGACCAGCTCGTGGGGTCCGACACGGCCGAGTTTATCGATGCTGGCGACAGCATGGATGAGATCGGCGGATATGGCGGCGATGATGTTATCGATGCAGGTGGCGGCGGCGACTTCGCAAATGGCGGCGATGGCGACGACACCATCTTTGGCGGCGACGGCGACGACGTCGCATCCGGCGGCGAGGACGATGACCTTGTCCTCGGCGAAGCTGGAGACGACACGCTTTTCGGCAATAACGGCGATGATGTCCTCTCCGGGGGTGAGGGGGTGGATTCCCTCATCGGCGGTGAAGGCAATGATGAGCTCTCCGGCGGCACGGGCGCCGACACGCTTGAGGGTATGTCCGGCAGCGACACGCTCATCGGCGATGAAGGGGCAGACGTCCTCTTTGGCGGTCACGGCAACGACCTGATCATCGGGACAAAGCAGGACGAAACGGGCAACGACGTCGATGGGTCGGACTACCTCAATGGCGGCGATGGCGAAGATACCGTGGTTGTGGGCACAGCAGACATCGTCAATCTGGGCGAGGACGCAGATACGCTCATCGTCGGTGACTGGATCGGTGCGGACAACGCCATCGTGCAAGACTTCGACACCGTCGAAGACAAGCTCGTCGTGGTCTATGACGACGCGCAAGGCGGGACGCCTACCCTCCAATTGGTGGAAGATGCCGAAAGCCCCGGGGTCACACTCGTCTTGTTGAATGGTGCCACGATCCTTGCTCTGGAAAACGCAGATGAGCTGCAGGCGAGCGATGTCTCCCTCGTTGCAAAAAGCACGATGAACCTTCCCGCCTAGGATCCGCAGCAAGCTGGAACGGCAACTCTGCTTGGCAGTTCCGGCATTAAGCGCTTTCCAAATCGCGAGAATCTGCTATCCGGCGCTCTCCCGCCGTGCGGGAGACTCCATGGGCCCGGCTGGACGACATCCCGGCTTGCGCCATTCACACCAACGCATAGGAGACCCCGATGTCGATTACGCCTGAAGAAAAAGACCGCCTGATCAAGGAATTCGCGACGAAGCCCGGCGACACCGGCTCGCCCGAAGTGCAAGTTGCCATCCTGACCTCGCGCATCTCGACGCTCACCGAGCACTTCAAGACCCACAAGAAGGACAACCACGGTCGCCGTGGCCTCCTCAAGATGGTCGCCCAGCGCCGCAAGCTGCTGGACTACACCAAGGACAAGGACGAGGCCCGCTATCAGGACCTCATCAAGCGCCTCGGCATCCGCCGCTAAAACCGGTGTCGATGGGATGACAGGGCCGCCTTTCGGGGCGGCTCTTTTCGTTTTCGTCCTCAAAACCCGACCCCTTCCCCGCGTAAGTCCGCGCGGACTTTCGCACGGGGCGCTGTCAATCTAGACTGACAGCATGAAAGTCACCTTGTTGGGATCGAGCGGCACCATCGGGCGCGCCGTATCATTGGAGCTGGCGCGCAATGGCTATGCAGTTTCCGCTCCTCCGCGAGAGGCCTTGCCAGCACTCGATCTCACTGGACAGGACGCTGTGGTCTCCTGCATTGCATCGCGCACCGGCATCCCGCGGGACGCATGGCATGTCGATCACGATCTGAATTTGCGCGCATTGCGTGCGGCGGAACGCGCAGGGGTGCGGCACTTCTCGCTACTCTCCGCGATCTGCGTGCAAAAGCCTCGCCTCGCCTTTCAGTTCGCGAAAGCCGAGTTCGAGAAAAAGCTCGCTGCCGCGCCCATCACCCACACGATCATCCGCCCCACGGCCTATTTCAAATCGCTGTCGGGCCAGCTGGCGCGGGTGCGTGCGGGCAAGCCGTTTCTCACCTTTGGCAATGGCGCCCTGACGTCCTGCAAGCCAATCTCGGACAGCGATCTCGCGCGCTTCATCGTGCTCAGCCTGTCCGACCCGGACATGGCAAACAAAACCCTCCCCATCGGCGGACCTGGCGCCGCGATCACGCCGAACGATCAGGCGGACATGCTGTCAGAGGCTCTTGGAACGCCCGTACGCGCCCGGCGTGTGCCCCCGGCAATGCTGCTGGCTGCGGCGAAGCTCCTCGGCTTCCCGGGCACGCTTCCGATGGTCTTCGCGCCTCGCTTGACCGAAAAGGCGGCGCTCGCGCGGATCGGGCACTACTACGCGACCGAGTCCATGCTTGTGTGGGACGGCAGCCGCTACGATGCAGATGCCACGCCCGAATTCGGCGCGGACACCTTGGCTGAGCATTACAGCGCGCTGGCGAGAGGTGAGGTGATGGATGACCGGGGCGCTCATGCCGTCTTTTGAGGGGCAAGCCCCGGCACGGGTCGGGGCCCGCGCCGAAGTCGCACCACCTCGTAAAGGATGAGCCAAGGCACATAAAAGCCAAAGACCATCACGCGGTCAAACGCGCCTGAAAAGTCGGGCTCCATGCCCGCTTCGCCCGCGATGATGGCCCAGATCGTGTACTGAACCCGGTAGAAGAACGACGCGAGCGCGAGGATGATCAGACGCCCGGCCCACGCCGCATGGCGAGCGTCGCGCCTGACGGCAAAGCGCAACGTCTGGGCAGCCGCGAGGATGAGAAGCGCGCCATAGATGGCAAAGCCCACATTCATCCACGGTCCGCCGATCGTCCCCTGGCGCGCGATGTAGTAGAGCCCGGTCATCCCGGTGATGATCGCCAGGGTGCCATCTAGGCGCCCGTTGGTGCGGTGCAAGACCGGACGCCGTGCCCGCACGGCCTGCGAGAGCTGCAAAGGCGCAAGAAGTGTCAGCAGACCCCCGAGGACCATGTGCACGTAAATACTGAGCGTTGCGCCGACGTCGGAACTGATGAGGCGCGAGGTGGCCTGCTCAAGCTCTGTGCCAAGTGAGACGCCCCGAAGGACGGAGTGCAGCACAAAAGGCAGCGGCGCCACCACCACAAACGTCATGAAAAGCGCGCCGCGCGATCGTCGCAAAAGCCCTGCCATGGGGCAGAGGGTGACGCGCAGCCCCGCAAGGTCAACACCGAGCTATTGGTCCCTTGCTGGTGGCGCTGCTCTGGGCCAGGATGCGCCGTCCGGCTGCGATCTCGCTCGGCCGCGACATGCCAACCCTGTTATGAGGCGTTTGAACGCGCGTGACCTACACCTTCCGGCAAATCATCCTCCTCGGCGTCTGCGTGGCGCTCTTTGCTCTTGGGCAGTTCCACCGGGCGGCAGGGGCGGTGGCGGCACCGCTCTGGACGACGGATTTTGGGCTCACCGCAGAAGAGCTTGGAACAGTCATCGGCGTCATCTTTCTAGCGACGATCCTGGCTCAGGCCCCCATCGGGGCAGCGCTTGATCGATTTGGGCCGCGAGCGGTACTGACTTTGACAATCGCACTGGTGGCGGCGGGCACCTATGCGTGTCTCTGGGCAAGCGGCTACGCGTCGCTCCTTCTCGCGCGGATCGCCATTGGGGTCGGGCTCGCCTCCACCGGGGTCGGCATGTACCTCCTCCTTGCGCGCAACTTTCCAAACGATCAGTTCGGTTTCCTGAACGGCCTCATGGTCACGCTGGGGGGCATTGGCGGGCTCGCCGCAACCTACCCCCTCGCTGCGCTTGTCGAGGCGCAAGGCTGGCGCGCGGTCTTTGCCGGCCTCAGTGTTGGCACGCTTGTCCCCGCGCTTGCGGTGTTCCTGGCCACGCGGCCCGGCTCGGATGACACCCCAAAAGAGGACGCGCCTGTTCCCCTAACCCAGCTCCTGCAAACGCCGGGCTTCTTGCCGATCCTTGCGATGTCGGTCGTGACCTATGCGCCTATCGTCACGATCACGGGTCTTTGGGGCGGGCCGTACTTCACTGATGTCCATGGGCTGAGCCTGAGCCAGACGGGAGCGATCCTCTTTTGGCTCTTTGCAGCGACCATGATCGCGGGGACGGTCTTTGGCCTTTTGGACAAGAAGGGAGCGCCCCGGCGAGGCACTGCGACAATCGCCG
>JBCBME010000197.1:0-5250 GCA_039822945.1 Pseudomonadota bacterium | reverse complement strand
CCGGCGGTGCGTTGGCAATGGTCTCGAACCGCTCGAGCCCCTCGGGCGCAGGGCCAAGCGCCTCGATCTGAGTGCGCAACGTCTCGAGCCGCGCGGCGTTGGTGTCTTGGGCCGCGAGAAACTCGGCGCGCCAGCCGTCTACCTCCGCGCGGAGCGTCTCAAAGGCACGCTCTGAGGCACGCGCGGTCGCCACCGCATTCTCGGCGCGGACAGCGACCCTCTCCCATTCCTCATAGTCGGGGACATCCTGCGCGAAGGCCGGCAGCGCCAGCCAAAGACACAGTAAGGCCGCGAGCGCCCGCGTCATGCGTCCTCAAAGACCTCGGGAATGGCGATGCTGCCGCCTTCGAGCCACGCGGGGACTGGCAGGCCCTTCGAGCGCAGGAATTCTGGGTTGTAGAGCTTTGACTGGTAGCGCGTCCCGTAGTCACACAGGATCGTCACGATTGTATGGCCCGGCCCCATATGGCGGGCCATCTCCATCGCGCCGCCGATATTGATACCGGTGGAGAGCCCCATGCAGAGCCCCTCCTCCTCGAGCAGGTTATAGACGATCGGGAGCGCAACCTCGTCAGAGACCCGCGCGACAAAATCAGGGGTAAAGCCCTCGAGGTTGGCCGTAATGCGCCCCTGCCCGATCCCCTCAGAGATGGAGTTGCCTTCGCTTTTGAGCTCGCCTTCCGTGTAAAAGCTGTAGAGCGCCGCGCCGTAGGGATCGACGATGCCACAGGTCACGCCCTTGGGCTGAAGGTAGGCTGCCATTCCGGCCACCGTGCCGCCAGAGCCTGCTGCGCAGATGAAGCCATCTACCTTGCCGTCTGTTTGCTCCCACACCTCCGGCCCCGTGGTCTCGATATGCGCCTGGCGGTTCGCCACATTGTCGAACTGGTTCGCCCAGATCGCGCCGCCTGGCAGCGTCTCATTGAGCTTGTTGGCCAGACGTTCGGAGTAGCGGACGTAGTTGTTGGGGTTCCGGTAGGGTGCGGCTGACACCTCCACGAGTTCGGCGCCTGCAAGGCGGAGCATGTCCTTCTTTTCCTGGCTTTGCGTCACAGGGATGACGATCACGCATTTAAAACCCAGGGCGGCCCCCACGAGCGCGAGGCCGATCCCGGTATTGCCTGCGGTTCCTTCCACGATGGTGCCGCCCGGCTTCAGCCGCCCGGTCGCTAGCGCGTCCCGAATGATGAAGAGCGCCGCGCGATCCTTGACGCTTTGCCCGGGGTTCAGGAATTCCGCCTTCCCGAGGATCGTGCACCCCGTCTCCTCACTCGCGCGCTTGAGCTTGATGAGGGGCGTGTGGCCAACAGCGTGGGGCAGATCATCGTAAACGCGCATGGGATAGCTCCTTTTCGTTGTCCCTACGCTTGGCGGCGCGCCTTCTCAAGCCTGCGCGGGTCGGATCAGGGCGGCTATCGTGCAGAGGCGCGCAGACGCGCTCGGTTTCGCGCGAGCCACTGACCGGCGATGATCAATGGCCCAACATTGAACCCACCCGAGTCAAGGCGGGCCTCAAACGTGGCGTACTCAAGAATGTGGGAGCGGATATCCTCGGCCTCTTCCTCGAGCCCACCCATCTGGGCCGCGCCGTCCGGGAGGTCCGCCTCACCCACATAGATGTAGAGAAACTCGGTCATCGCTCCGGGAGATGGATAGCACCGCGCCACTTCGTGAAGGTGACCGAGGCTCAGCCCCGCTTCTTCCTGCGCCTCGCGCCGCGCGGTTTCCTCCGGGGTCTCGCCGGGATCAATGCGCCCCGCCACCGCCTCGATCAGAAACCGTTGGGGATCGCCGCGGAAGTACGGACCAAAGCGAAACTGATCGATAAGGTGCACGCGGTCGCGCACGGGATCATAGGGCAGCACCACAACCGCATCGGCGGCAATGAGGGCCGCGCGATTGACAAGCGGGCCCATGGAGCCGTCGAACTTCCTGTGGCGCACGTCATATTCGGCCAGCGCGAAGAATTGACTGTAGGGGGTTCGCGCCACCTCGACATCCACATCCGACGGCGGCAGCGGAGCAAGCGGCGCAGGTGATGGCTCTGTCTCTGCAAGGACACGCGAATGCGCGCGCATCCCGATCGTGCTGCGCCGTTTTGCTAGCGTCTCAGCGTCGATCTGGCCAAAGTAGCCCATCGTCTCCTGGGCTGCGTAGAGCGTCCGGGCCGCGTGGCGCGTGACCCAATCCTCAAGCGACCATGGTGCCCCGGCCTCAGGGATTGCAGCTCCTGGCCAATAAGCGCGCGCCGCTCGTAGGCCGTCATCGGTTTCTACGACAACCTCGCGGAGGCTGTACCCATAGCCGCCCTCGTAGAAATCGAGCCGCGCCTCGGCCTCAACCCCCTCGACAAGTATGCCTCGTGTCACCGCCCCTGCCACGGGATCAATGCGGGGATAGTCCGCGGTTCCAGCCCAGGAAACGGCATGGTCCGCGAGTTGCGCCGGTTGTGCGGGCACATGTCCTGCCACCACCTCCCGCAAAGGAGCGTGCAGCAACGTGCCGTACAGAAAGATCGGGCTCAATCGTAGCGCCCCGCAACAAGCTCCGTCAGAGCCGCCGCAAGGAGCCCGCCCACGATGGCTGTCACAATGATCTCCTGCGTGGCGATTGTTTGGGCGTGGTCATACATGATCGTTGCAATGTCGACGACCGCCTCCACCGGGCCGTCATAGCTCAGCCGCATCGCGAGCCGGATCATCTCGGCAAAGGAATGTGCAAAGAGGCACACCACCACGAGCGCAAGCGTCGTCGTGGTGCCGGAGCCCACCGATGCGCTCAGCCCCTTGCCCGCCTGCGCGCCCGCGATCCGCCAGCCCACGATGGCACCAAAGAAGGCGTTCCAAACGGGTACATAGGGAATAGGCCGTTCTTCCACGTAAAGCGGTTGGATAAGCGTGCCGACATACCATGCAACGAGCCCGTAAAGCAGAGCCGCCCCGACACGCGCAAATGTCAGCATCAGGCGCTCGCTGGGCGCGCGATGGTGATCTGGGTCACATCGCAGTTGCGAGACTGAAATGTGGATGCGCAAGACGTCAGGTAGAAGTTCCACATCCGACGGAAGCGATCATCAAAACCCATGGCCCGTGCCTGTTCCCACGTGTCGTTGAACGTCTCGTGCCAGCGGCGGAGCGTCTGGCTGTAGCTCTCGGCAAACTCGATAGAGCGTACGACATCGAGACCCGCCTTCTCCACCTGTGCGCGGAGCACACCGGGCGAGGGCAACATGCCCCCCGGAAAGATGTACTTCTGGATGAAGTCCACGCTTGAACGATAGATCTCGTATCGCTTTTCCTTGACGGTGATGATCTGCAAGGTGGCCTGCGCACCGGGCTTGAGCCTTTCGCGCACCGTATCAAAAAAAGCCGGCCAATACTTCTCACCCACGGCCTCGAACATCTCGATTGAGGCAATGCCGTCATAGATGCCGCGCTCGTCGCGATAATCCTGCAGCTTGAACTCCACCATGTCGGAAAGCCCCGCCTTTTCAATGCGGTCCACGGCGTAATCAAACTGCTCTTGGCTGATTGTGAGGCATGTCACACGGAGGCCCCGCTCCTTCGCGGCGTATTCAGCGAAGCCGCCCCAGCCGCAGCCAATTTCAAGCACGTGATCACCGGGTTTGGCCCCCATCTGATCGACCATGCTCTTGTACTTGGCCATCTGCGCGGCCTCGAGGCTCTCCTGGCCCGTCTCAAAGATGGCCGAAGAATACGTCATCGTATCATCGAGCCAGAGCTTATAGAAATCATTGCCCAGATCGTAATGCGCCGAGATGTTCTTTTTGGCCTGCTTGCGGGTGTTGCGGTTCAACCAGAACAGAAAGTTCTCGTAGAGCTGGACAACCTTTTGGCCCTTGAAGCCGTCAAACATGTTGTCGTTGTCGGCGTGCACGAAATCCATGAAGGCCTGGAGGTCAGGCGTGGACCATTGCTCTTCCAGATAAGCGTCACAAAAGCCAAGCTGGCCCTCGCGGATCATGCGCGCGAAGAGGTCCTTGTCATGAACATGCACCTCTGCCACGGGGCCCGGCTTGCGCGTGTCGTGGCGAAAGACCCGGCCATCTTCCAACCTGATGTCGACACGCCCGTTCTCGGCAGCCTTGGCAAGCTCAAACACTTGTTTGAAGTACCGCGGCAGGTTGGCTTGCCCACGCGTGCTGGTCAGGATCATGGTCGTCTTTCTCCCCAGATGCGGATTGTCTCGCGAGACACGCATCAACCTCCGCAAGGTTTTAGCCCTCAAGCGATTGTGCCCACAAGCTTTTCTTAAAATCCGCGGTTCTCGTAAGCGCTGAGCGCCCGTTTTCTCCCCTCGCTGGCATCAACGATGGGGGCTGGATAGGCGTCCGTCGGTGCCATGCCCCACCGCTCGGGGATCGCGTCAAAGTAGGACAACGCCGTCTCGGTCGGCCGGGAAAGCCCTTCAGCGACCCAGGAATTGACGTAGTCGCGGCGCGGATCGAACTTCTCGCGCTGTGTCACGGGATTGAAGACGCGGAAATAGGGTGTGGCATCGGGCCCCGACCCCGCAGACCATTGCCAGCCCATCGCGTTTGAGGCCGGGTCCCAGTCGATGAGGTGGTCGTCAAACCACGCCTTGCCGATCTTCCAATGCGACAGGAGATGCTTGCAGAGGTAGGACGCCACGATCATGCGGCCCCTGTTGTGCATCCGGCCGGTGACATACATCTCGCGCATGGAGGCATCGACAAACCGGATGCCGGTGCGGCCGCGCTTCCAGGCGACGACGTGGTCATGCTCCTCGTCTTCGTTCCAGGGAAACGCGTCCCATTCCTCGCGCCAGTTTCCAGTGGCGATGCGCGGAGTGTGGTGGAGAAGGTGATAGGCAAACTCGCGCCACACGATCTCCTTGAGGAAGGTTTCGGCACCAGCCTTGCCCTCGTCCATGGCGCGTTTTCCGGCCCACCAGCAGGTCAGAGGGCTAATTTCGCCCAGCGCAAGGTTTTCCGAGAGGTTCGATGTGCCGTCGGAAAAGACCTCATCACGGGCCGTGTCGTAGCGCGCCACGAGCGCATCGCAAAAGTAGTCGAGCCGGTCCCGCGCCGCGTCCTCCCCCAGCTGCACATAAGGGCGCACGATCTGCGCGCCGCGCCGCATGCCGGAGCCAAGAGCCCAGTCTCTTAACTCCTCCGAGCGCGGCCAAACATCAGGCGCGGAAATCGTGCGCCCGTATGTGCAGCTGGGGGAGGACGCGGCGCGGGACCGGCTCGACTACTTTTGCGAT
>JBCBME010000196.1:0-5261 GCA_039822945.1 Pseudomonadota bacterium | reverse complement strand
CGCACCTCTCTGGGCTTGGCTTGAAGAGACAACACCCAACATGTGGCGTGGCGGGCGCGCGTATCCTGCATCGGGCCCGCGCCAGCTTCAGCTCATCAACGACGGCGAGATTGATCTGGCTGTGAGCTTGTCCCCTGGTGAGGCCACCGCCGCCATCGCCAACGAACAGCTTCCCGAAAGCGCGCGCACTTTCGTGCTCGACAAGGGCACGATCGGCAACGCCTCCTTCGTGGCCATTCCCTACAACGCCAACGCAAAGGCGGGTGCCATGGTGGTAGCCAACTTCCTCCTGAGCCCGGAAGCGCAGCTCCGCGCGCAAACGCCGGACATCCTGGGTTACGGCACCGTGCTCGACATCGAAAAACTGACCGAAGAAGATCGCGCCGCCTTCGACAACCTCGAACTTGGCCTGGCCACCCTGAGCCCGGCCGAGCTTGGCACTGCGCTGCCTGAGCCCCATGCGAGCTGGATGACGCGCATCGAACAGGATTGGCGCGAGCGCTACGGCGTTGCGAACTAACCTCGCAGGGGGCGGCCTCTCGGTCGTCCCCGGACTGACGATCCTTCTTCTCGTGGGGCCCATCGCAGCGGGTCTTGTGGGGACATTGCTCCCGGCCTTCGGCGGGCTGCGGCCCGGCGGGGGCGGTGCGTTTTCACTCGAGCCTTGGCAGGTGATGCTGGCGGAGCCCGGTATGGGCAAGGCGGCATGGCTTTCGGTCAAAACGGGTGTTTTGTCTACATTCGGGGCCTTGCTGGGCTGTTTGCTCCTCGTGGCGGGGTGGCAGGGCACGCGTGTCTTCGCGGCCCTCGAAAAGCTTCTCTCACCACTGCTCTCTGTTCCCCACGCCGCAGCCGCGCTCGGGCTTGCCTTTCTTGTGGCACCGTCGGGCTGGCTCGCGCGGCTTACCTCTCCCTGGCTGACCGGGCTTGAGCGCCCGCCCGACCTCCTCATCATCGGCGATCCGGGAGGGTACGCGCTCATTGCGGGCCTCATGGCCAAAGAGCTCCCTTTCCTGATGCTGATGACGCTGGCCGCCCTGCCCCAGATCAACACCAGCGCACGCATGGAGGTGGTGGAGACCATGGGCTACGGAAAGGTGCGTGGCTGGCTGCTCAGCGTGCTGCCCGCGCTTTATGCCCAGCTCAGGCTCCCGGTTTACGCTGTCCTCGCCTACGCGATGTCGAACGTGGACGTCGCCACCGTTCTTGGCCCCTCCACGCCTGCCACGCTTTCAATCTTCATCCTGCGCTGGATGACAGACCCGGACCTCGCGCTCAGGGGGCCCGCGGCGGCGGCGGCGCTGTTGCAACTCGGGCTCGTCGTGATGGCCATCCTCGCCTGGCGCGGCGGAGAACGAGCTGTAGCGCGTCTCGGTCACTACCTGGTGGAGACGGGGAAGCGCGCCGCCGGTTGGCGCGATCAGGCAAGCCGAGCCTTGGGTCTCACGATTTCCGTCCTTGCGGCGCTCGCGATCTTTGGCGGGCTTCTCAGCCAACTCGTCTGGTCTTTTGCAGGAAGATGGCGCTTTCCAGAGGCGCTCCCCTCAACATTTGGCTTCAGATCATGGGAGCGGCACGGCGAAGGCGCCCTCGACGTCACGATTGTTACACTTGAACTCGCCGCCCTCGCAGCCGTCATCGCACTCTTTTTCGTGCTGGGATGTCTCGAGGCAGAGTTTCGGCGCGGGCGCAACCTGGGCCGTACGGGGCTTGTACTGCTCTATTTGCCCCTCATCCTGCCGCAGATCGCCTTCTTGCCGGGCCTTCAGATCCTGCTTCTGCAGCTCGGCGCGGGCATGGGATTTTGGCCGGTCCTTCTGACGCACATCGTGTTTGTGTTGCCCTACATGTTTCTGGCGCTCGCGGGCCCCTTTCGCGCATGGGATCCTCGCTATGCCACAGTTGCCGCGGCCATGGGCACGGGTCCCGAGGGTGTCCTCTGGCGCCTGAGGCTACCCATGCTGCTAGCGCCAATCCTAACCGCGCTCGCGGTGGGCATGGCGGTATCCGTGGGCCAATACCTCCCCACTTTGCTGGCCTCGGGCGGCCGCATCAGCACGCTGACGACCGAAGCCCTCGCCCTCTCCTCCGGCGGCGACAGGCGTGCCATCGGCGTCTGGACCCTCGCGCTGACGGTCACAGCGTGGCTGCCATTTGCGCTCGCACTCCTTATGCCACCTTTCGTGTTTCGCAACCGCGCGGGCCTCCGCCATGGATAGGGGCCTCGTCCTTGACCACCTTGCGATCCGCCACGGCGACGGGCGCGCGCTCCTTTCCCTCGATGCGCGCATCGCACCCGGCGGGATCCTCAGCGTCATGGGCCCGTCGGGCGTGGGAAAGTCGACGCTCCTCGCCGCCATCACGGGGACGCTTGCAAAGAGCTTTCGCTGCGACGGACGGATCCACCTCAACGGTCGCCTGCTCAACGGGCTGCCCCCCCAAAAGAGGCGCGTCGGCATCCTCTTTCAGGATCATTTGCTCTTCCCACACCTCTCTGTTGGTCAAAACATCGGCTTTGGTCTGCCCGCGGGCACATCGCACCGCAGGGATCGCATCGCGACCGCCCTCGACGACATCGGGCTCGCAGGCTTTGCTGATCGCGATCCGGCCACGCTCTCGGGCGGCCAACGCGCGCGGGTGGCCCTCATGCGCATGCTCCTAGCAGAGCCGGAGGGGCTCCTCCTCGATGAGCCCTTCTCGCGCCTCGATGCGGAACTCAGGACGCGCATGAGAGAGCTCGTTTTTGAACGTGCCCATCGCGCGAACCTTCCCATGCTGATGGTGACCCATGACCGCGCCGATGCAGACGCGGCGCAAGGCACTGTGATTGAGCTGCAACCCCCGCAATGATGGAAACAATGTGAGCTCGTCTGGGAAACAGTTAGAGCTTGAGAAAAGGACGAAGTGAGAGCTGCGCGCCTCCGATAGCGCTATCGGAAGACTTGTATCGACTTTTTCTCGCGCCGCGGTGAGCGCCGCCACAAAAACGCCACATTTCTCAAAAGAACTGATCTGAGGCCCGTCAAGAGGCCAGTGTAAATGGTTCGGGGGGATGGCAGTACCTGGAGGTAACGATGCAGGACACGAAAGAAGCCCCGCGGCCGCAAAAGCCGCAAACCCCGTCAAAGCCCGTGACATACGAATACAAAGACTGGGCTGCGCTCTAAAAGCCGCCGACGATTGCAGGTGAGCACTACGCGCGGTAGCGTCTGCCCATGGCAGCCATCGACACACTGCGCAACCTTGGCCCCGCATCGGTCGAACAATTCGCGCGCGCGGGTATCACGACGGCTGAAGAGCTCATTGATCTCGGCGCCGACGCTGCCCATCGCCGCTTGCTCGAGACCGGCACGCGGCCGCACTTTATCGGATACTACGTACTGCACATGGCGCTTCAGGGCCGCCCCTGGAACGACTGCCGCGGCGAAGAAAAGGCCGCACTCCGCAAGAGCTTTGACAGTCTGAAGGTGAGCGCCAAGCCCCTTCCAGCCTCTGACGGCCTACCCGCGGGCCTGTCCGAGGCCCTCGATCGCTTGGGCGTCCGCTAAACGCCTCCGGAAAGCAAAAAGGCCGCTCCCAAAAGGAGCGGCCCTCATCTCGTCTCTTTGGGTCAGATCAGCCGACGATCTCGAGCCCGGAAAAGAAGAACGCGATCTCAACGGCAGCGGTTTCCGGAGCATCGGAGCCGTGCACGGAATTCTCGCCAACGCTCTCGGCAAACTCGGCACGCACCGTGCCAGGTGCTGCATCCGCAGGGTTGGTCGCCCCCATCACTTCGCGGTTCTTGGCGATGGCGCCCTCGCCCTCAAGGACCTGCGCGACGATCGGGCCCGACGCCATGAACTCGCAGAGCTCATCATAAAACGGGCGCTCCTTGTGCACCTCGTAAAAGATGCCCGCCTGCTCCTTGGTGAGGTGAATGCGCTTTTGCGCCACGACCCGCAGGCCCGCAGCCTCGAACTTGGCGTTGATCGCGCCGGTCAGGTTGCGCTTGGTTGCGTCAGGCTTGATGATCGAGAACGTGCGTTCAAGGGCCATGGGATGCTCCATCAGGTATGAATTCGCGCGGGCCGTACCATGGGCACATCCAGGTGAAAACCCCGTCACTGGCTTTCGATGTCAAAGACCATGATACCGTCTGCCCCGCCCCGGCACGCCGCGACCAAACGCGCCCCAAGCGCCCGATGCTCCGGGTGATCCGCATATCCCGCCAGCGCCGCGCGATCGGCAAATCGAATGACAAACCCGTGCCCAAAGCTGAGTGATTTCGCCTCGAAATCGCGGTTCGGGCCGCCTTCGAAACTCACCACTCCCGCAAGCCGCTGAGCGAACAGGCCCAAGGCCGCAATCACCTCGGCGCAGGCATCCAAGTCGGCCGCCTCGCAAAACACGCAATGTACGATCATCGCCAAATCCCCCGGGTCGGCGGGCGGGCGCCTTTCGAGCACGGGCGCAGGCCCGGCGCAGAAACAGCGCGCTCCCCGACCTTTCCTAAACTCCAACCGCAGGCTAAAGCGCGGCCATGTTGCGTATCTCCGATATCACCTACGCCGTCGAGGGCCGACGCCTCTTCGAAGGCGCCTCGGCCTCGATCCCGGCGGGACACAAGGTGGGGCTCGTGGGTCCGAACGGCGCGGGCAAAACCACCCTTTTTCGGTTGATCCGCGGCGAGCTTGCCCTCGAAGGCGGAGAGATCGCACTGCCACGCGGTGCGCGCATGGGCGGGGTCGCACAAGAAGCCCCCGCGTCGAACACATCGCTCCTCGAAACCGTTCTCGAGGCTGATACGGAACGCGCGTCCCTCCTCGCCGAAGTGACAGAGGATCCCGACCGGATAGCCGAAATCCAGATGCGCCTTGTTGACATCGACGCCTGGTCCGCCGAGGCCCGCGCCGCCACGATCCTCAAGGGCTTGGGCTTCGAAGAACCCGACCAGCACCGCCCCTGCGCAGATTTCTCCGGCGGCTGGCGGATGCGCGTGGCGCTCGCAGCGGTCCTCTTCGCGCAGCCTGATCTGCTTTTGCTGGACGAACCAACGAACTACCTCGATCTCGAGGGCGCGCTCTGGCTTGAAAGCTACCTCAAGACCTACCCCCACACGGTCATCATCATCAGCCATGACCGCAACCTTCTTAATCGCGCCGTGAGCTCGATCCTGCATCTCGAACACAGGCAACTCACGTTCTATCAGGGTCCGTTCGATGCTTTTGCCAATGCTCGCGCCGCCAGACGCGCCGTGCAGGCCGCGGAAGCAAAAAAGC
>JBCBME010000195.1:0-5293 GCA_039822945.1 Pseudomonadota bacterium | reverse complement strand
GCTTTGGCTATGCGCCGCGCATCATCGCGGTCGCGCTCGCCGCCGGGCCCATGGTGATGATCAACTCGGCCACTGGGTTTCGGCGGGTGGATCACGACAAGATCGCCCTCGCCCGCTCCTACGGCGCATCCACCTTCCAAATCTTCACAAAGATTCGCATCCCGATGGCCATGCCCATGATCATTGTGGGCCTGATGATGGGCGCGATCTTTTCCGTGATCACCGCCATCGGTGCCGAGATGTCGGGCGGCGGCTTCGGGCTGGGGAGCAAGCTCACCACATTTTCATCGACGCTCCGGACGGCGGAATTCTTTGCCGTAATCCTGATCCTCGCGGTGATGGGCATCTGCATCTACGCCTTCTTTTCGTGGCTGGGCAAAAAGCTCGCCGGTTGGGACAGCTGAGCTTCGAGTGGCCTGCCCAGACCCGCTCAGCAGGCCCTCTTCAATCAACAGAGTGGGAACAGTGGAGGAGAAGGTCATGAAAAACCTTGCCAAAATGCCCGGCCTGTCGCGGCGCAAATTCCTGCAAGTCAGCGGTGCGGGCGTTGTCACGGCCACGAGCCTCGGCGGCGGCCTGATGGCCCCGACCGGCGCGCGTGCGGCCCCCTATGCGGGCACGCATACGTGGATTTCGCCGCGTGGCACGATCGAGGTGATGGATGACTACGCCATCTGGGTGGCGCGCGAGATGGGCTATTTCGGCGATCTGGGTGTTGAGCTTGAGCTGCAGCCGGGCCCGCCGGGTGGCACAGCTGTCGTGCAGTTTGTCTCGGTAGGACAGGCCGATATGGGCTTCCCCGCGCCCGGGATCCTCGGCAATGCAATCGAGAACGGAATGGGCCTCGTGTCGATCTTCGGGACGGGCTATCTCGACCTCTTCAACATCGCCTTCCGCAAGGGTGAGGGGATGAGCGACCTTCGGGGACTTGAGGGCAAGACCGTGCTTCTCGGCTCGGCCGCCTGGCAATCCATCGCAGACCCCATGCTGCGCGCGGTAGGTGTTGATGTCTCCAAGGTGAACTACGTCGAAGCAGGCTTTCCCAACTGGACGGCCGCGCTTGCCTCTGGCGAGGGCGATGCCTGCCTCGCCTGGGAAGGGCTGCGCGCGCTCCTCGACAAGAACAATCAGAGCTTTGACTACTGGATGGGGATGCGGGGCTCGCCGCTCCCCTCAAACAGCCAGGTCGTGCGCCGCGCGGATGTTGAGGATCCAGACCGGCGCGCATTCCTGCAGGCCTACGTCAAAGGCATGGCCATGGGTCACGAGTTCGCCGAGCACAATCCACGCGCGGCCGCTGACATCGTCTTCAAGGCGCTGCCTGCCACACGCCAGGGCTTTGGCCCCCGCGCCGGGACAGAGAGCCTGATGCAGATCCACCGCACGTTCAAAGGCGATCTCACGAGCCGCGCCGGTTGGGGCGAGCACGACATCGCCGGCTTCCAGCGCTTCTTTGATGTGCAAAAGGAGATCGGACTCTTGTCCACGGACATCGAGGCCGGCGATTTCGTCCTTAACGATTTCATCGCGGCCGGGAACGACTTTGACCGGGAGAAGGTGAAGGCTGACGCGATGGCCTATGCGCTGCCTGATGATCTCGCCGCCGTCGACATGGCCGACGTGGAGGCGAATTTCTATAACGCGGCGATCAACTAGCGACACCGCATTCGGCTTCGGCCCTGAGCCCGACCTCCCAGTGGGCTCAGGATGCCGAGGGTCCGCACCCCTCTCCGGGCGTCCCCTCCCGGCGTCCGGAGAGATCAAACCTTCTCCGATAACAGGCAGTCCCATGGCGCAATTCATCAACGCAAAAGAAGACATCGTCCAAGAAGCCATCGATGGCGTGATTTCTGCATCGGGCGGACGCTTGGCCCGCCTTGATGGATACCCCTACATTCGCGTCGTTTTGCGGTCGGAATGGGATGACAGCAAAGTGGCCATCCTCTCGGGCGGCGGGTCGGGTCATGAGCCCGCCCATGCTGGCTTTGTCGGAAAAGGGATGCTGACAGCGGCCGTCTGCGGCGATGTCTTTGCCTCTCCTTCAGTCGACGCCGTCCTTGCGGGCATCCGGGCCGTGACAGGCGCGGCAGGCTGCCTGCTCATCGTGAAGAACTACACCGGGGACCGCTTGAATTTCGGCCTTGCGGCAGCGCGCGCCCGCGAGCTCGGCCTCACCGTCAACATGGTGGTGGTAGAAGACGACATCGCACTCCCCGACATTGCCCGCCCGCGCGGCATTGCAGGCACGCTCTTTGTCCACAAGGTGGCAGGCGCGGTGGCCGAAGCCGGGGGCGATCTGGATGCCGTAACTCAGGCTGCGATCGAGGCCGCGAGGGGTGCCGTCAGCATTGGCATGTCGCTCAGTTCTTGCACCGTCCCGGGCTCCCCACCCGAAGACCGGATCGCCGAAGGCTCCATGGAGGTGGGCCTCGGCATCCACGGCGAACCCGGGGCCGAGCAGCTGCGCTTTGAGACCGCGACGCGCGCCATCGACAGGCTCGTGGCGCGGCTGGAGCCGCATCTGAGTGAGCGGCACTACGCAGTGCTCGTGAATAACCTCGGGGCCACGACAGCCCTTGAGATGTCGATCATGACGGAGGCCCTGCGGCGCTCGTCAATTGGAGCAAAGCTGAGGCATATCATCGGCCCGGCCCCTATGATGACGGCGCTCGACATGCATGGCGTGTCTCTGTCTCTTTTGCCTGTGTCGCCAGAAACGCTCGGCCTCCTCGGAGCAGAGACGGACGCGCCGGCATGGCCCGGCCTGCACGACTTTGCGGCTCCTCGAACGGTCGCGATGCCGGAGACGCAGGCGGCCACCGCGCCGCCGCCCTCGCACCATGATCAGCACGCCGCAATTCTACGGGAGACCTGCGCCGCGCTTCTTGCGGCGGAGGCGGATCTCAATGCCCTTGATGCGAAATCGGGGGACGGTGACACGGGCTCCACGGTGGCGGGCGCGGCACGCGCACTCTCTGCGCAGATTAATGCCCTCCCCCTCGCGGATCTTGGGCAGCTCTTCCCGGCCATCAGCCGGTCGTTGACGCAGACGATGGGCGGCTCTTCAGGGGTTATTCTCGCGATCTTCTTTTCGGCTGCGGGAGAGGCCATGGCAGGGGGCGCGTCTGCCGCCCAGGCTCTTCAAGCGGGTCTCAGGCGGGTCGAGGACGTCGGCGGGGCGCAGCGCGGGGACCGGACGATGATTGATGCGCTCTCCCCTGCCCTTGATGCGCTTCCTAAGGGCCTATCGGCGGCGGCGCAGGCTGCGCGCAACGGGGCTGATGAAACCGCGAGGCTGGAGCGCGCGCGGGCCGGGCGTGCCACCTATGTGAACGCGGATCTGCTGCGCGGGCACCCTGATCCGGGGGCCGAGGCCGTGGCGCGGGTCTTCGAGCGGTTGGCAGCAAATCTGGGCTAGGCAAGCACGCTCGGAGCGGCGTCAGAGCGCTTCACCCGCGCGCGGATGTAGCTGTCGAGAGCCTCCGCCTCATCACGCGAAAACCGCAGGCCGAGCTTGGACCGACGCCAGAGAAAATCCTCAGCAGTTCGCACCCATTCGGCCTCGATGGCCCAATCGATCTCGCGTGCAAAGACCTGGTTGCCGAAGGCACGCCCAAGCTGCTCGATGCGCTCGACACCGGCAAAGATCGTGAAGCACTCGCTGCCGTACTGGCGAAAGAGCCGCCGGATCGTGAAGGCATCCAGGAAAGGCATCTGCGCGCCCAGCTTGCCAACAAGCGCATCTCGCTCAGAGAGATCAAAGTCTCCACCGGGCAGGCGCGCATGCGCTGTCCATGGGAGCGTCGCCTGCTCAAGTGCCTCATCAACTTGTGTGAGCGCCTCTTCGGCCAGCTTTCGGTAGGTCGTGATCTTTCCCCCGAAAACACTAAGCATCGGCGCGCCCGCTGATCGGTCGAGCGTCAGGACATAGTCGCGCGTGGCCGCCGTCGCGGAGCTTGCGCCGTCATCATAGAGCGGGCGGACGCCGGAATACGTCCAGACCACATCGTCGCGCGAAAGCTCGCCCGCGAAATAGGTGTTGGCGAAATCGAGGATGTAATCGATCTCCGCGTCTGTGCAGGTCGGCTTTGCGGCAAGATCAGGATGGGGGCAATCGGTCGTCCCGATGAGGGTGAAGTCTTCCTCGTAGGGAATGGCGAACATGATCCTGCCGTCTGTTCCCTGCAGGAAATAGCATTTGTCGTGTGCGTAGAGCCGTTTCGTGACGATGTGGCTCCCGCGGACGAGGCGGACGGCCTCTTTGGTGTTCGATCGGGCGACGGATTTGACGACATTCTCCACCCAGGGGCCGCCAGCATTCACGATCATGCGCGCGCGGCAGTGGCGTGTGTGACCCTCAGCGGTCTCTAGAGTCAGCACCCAGTGCCCCCCCTCCTGCCGAGCAGACGAGACACGGGTGCGCGGGAAGACATCGGCGCCCTTGGCCGCGGCGTCGAGGACGTTGAGCAGCGTCAGGCGGCTATCCTCCACCCAGCAGTCAGAATACTCGAACGCGCGCGTGTATTTCTCCTGGAGCGGCGCGCCCTCCGGCCCTGTTCGAAGATGCAAAGAGCGCGTGGCGGGCAAGATCTGTCGCCCGCCCAGATGGTCGTAGAGAAAAAGACCCAGACGGATGAGCCAGAGAGGGCGCTGCCCCCGCTTCCAAGGCATCATGCGTGCCAAGAGCCGGGATGTGGGCGTGTCGGCGTCAAAGCGCATCTCGCCATGGACAGGCAGCACGAACCGCATGGGCCATGAGACATGCGGCATCGCGCGCAGCAGCACTTCGCGCTCAATGAGCGCCTTCCTCACCAGCCCGAACTCGAAGAACTCCAGGTAGCGCAGGCCACCGTGAAAGAGCTTCGTGGACGCTGACGAAGTGGCTGAAGCGAAGTCGTTCATCTCTGCAAGAGCCACGCGGTAGCCGCGGCCGGTGGCATCGCGGGCGATCCCTGCGCCGTTGATCCCGCCCCCGATTACGAAGAGATCATAGATCTCAGAGCTTTCTTCGTCGTTCGTCATGTCGCAAAACAACTGCCGGTCATGCTGCCATCTCACGGGCGAAGATGGCGCGGACCTTGGCCGCGATCGCCTCGCCCAGCACGCGGTTGTTCTCCGGGGTGAAATGGATGCCATCCACGCCGTCGGTCGTGATATGCGCCCCGGCATCGAGGAAATGGACCTTCATGAAATCTGCCAGATCGCCGTAGAGCTTGGCGAACTCGGTCGACTTCTCATGCGCCCCGCCAAAGAGAGACTGGAAGTATGCGTGCGGCATCGGGGTCAGCGGCGG
>JBCBME010000194.1:0-5294 GCA_039822945.1 Pseudomonadota bacterium | reverse complement strand
CCTATCTGGAACGGCATCGCATGTACGGACCGGCCCAGAACGGCACCGGGTTGATCCGCGAAATGGGTGCCGCCATCCATGCCGATATTGTCCATCAGGTTCACGCGCGGCGCAATGACCCGTGCGTCATGCCGCCAAATCGTCCATTGCCATTGGAAATCCCACGTATCGATCTTACCAGCCCACGTTTTGCCGAGGACCCGCCAGAAGTGATAGACAAAGGACGGTTCGGTGGTGCGACGTTCCAAAACAGCCCGCACCGCCCGGTCGGACATGTCGGGGCCATCAAATTCATAGTGCGCCCACGCCCGCGCCCATGTGGCCCAGCCCCAAACGCTCATGTATCAGGAAGTACCATTCGGGCACGATGTGTGCGGGTGTCGCGAGCGGGTTCGCCTCGATGTAGTTATCGGGGTGGCCCAGGTAGTTTGGCATAAAGCCAACGATCGCAAAGAACACCAGCAGGATCACGGCCAGCGCGAACAGGTCCTTGATCACGAAGTAGGGCCAGAACGGCAGCGTGTCGCGCTCTGCTTCTTCCTTCGACGTGCGACGCACCTCCACACCCGTCGGGTTGTTGTTGCCCGTCGTGTGGAATGCCCAGATGTGCACGATCACGAGGCCCGCGATCACGAAGGGCAGCAGGTAGTGCAGCGAGAAGAACCGGTTGAGAGCCGACTGACCCACCGCCGGTGCACCCAGAAGCCACGTCTGCAGCGCCTCACCCACAAACGGGATCGTGCCGAAGAGGCCGGTGATCACGGCCGTGCCGTGGAACGACATCTGACCCCAGGGCAGAACGTAGCCCATGAAGGCCGTACCCATCATCAGGAGATAGATGAGCATGCCGATGATCCAGGTCACCTCGCGCGGCGCCTTGTAGGAGCCGTAATAGAGGCCACGGAAGATGTGCGCGTAGACTGCAATAAAGAAGAGAGATGCGCCGTTCATGTGCAGGTAGCGGATCATGTGACCGCCATTCACGTTGCGCATGATGTGCTCGACCGAGGCAAACGCCATGTCGACATGCGGCACGTAGTGCATAACGAGCACAACGCCCGTGATGATCTGCAGAGCCAGCGTAAAGGTGAGCACGATGCCCCAGATCCACATCCAGTTCAGGTTCTTGGGGGTGGGGATCATGATCGTGTCGTAGAGCAGCCCGATGATGGGCAAGCGCTTCTGCATGCCCTTCTCAAAGCTGGTCTTCGGTTCATAGTGGTCGTGGGGAATTCCGGACATGGTTTCTCCTCTTAACCAAGTTCAATTGTGCCGTCGTCGACGAAGGCAGCGGGCGGAATAGGAAGGTTTTGCGGTGCCGGGCCACGGCGGATGCGGCCAGACGTGTCGTAATGCGAGCCGTGGCAGGGGCAGAACCACCCGCCAAAGTCGCCGGCATTGCCAAGTGGCACACAGCCAAGGTGGGTACACACACCCATCTGGACAAGCCACTCGCCATCTTCGCTCAGCGCGCGGTTCTCGTCAGAAGCCTCAGCAGCGGAGTCGAGATTTTCGTTGCGCGCCACCGGATCGGCAAGATCTTCGATCGCCACGGCGCGCGCCTCGGCCACCTCCTCAGGTGTCCGGCGGCGGATAAAGACCGGCTTACCCTGCCAGAGCACGGTGATCTGCGATCCCTCGCCAAGCCCGCTCACATCCACGCGGATCTGCGCGAGGGCGAGAACGTCTGCAGACGGGTTCATTTGGTTGATCAACGGCCAAACAGCCGCCCCGACACCAACAGCGCCGGCACCGGCCGTAGCATAGTAGATAAAGTCTCTACGACCTTCTCCGTGGCCGTCCAGATCGTCTTCAGGATTTGACAATCCTATCCCTCCTTCAGCTGCGCTGCCGGATCGATTTCCGGCGCGTGGCACTCGCCATGGCGGTGAATCGCAACACCACCATCTCATCGGGCAGTTAAGTAACTCAAAACGCTGATACGTCCAGCGGACAATCCCGCGCATGTTGCGCCCCCGAAAAGACCCGCTCACTCCGAAGGCAGGGCGGGTTTATGTGACAAGAGCGTGCGTTGCAACTCGTGGCAGGGGCGGTAAAACATTGGGCAAAATACAGGAGACATGCCCATGCTGCGTCACGCCCTCGCCCCAGCCGTTTTCGCGCTGGTCCTCACGCCCGCAGCCGCCCTCGCGGAATGGGAAGTCTCCTTCTATCTGGGCTACCAGACAGCGCCCCATGCCGAGGTCAGCGGCACGATCTCGGGCACGCCGTTCCGGGAACACGTCGCGTGGGAGGGCCGCTCCTTCGAAAACCCCGTCTATTACGGCTTTCGCGCCACCAACTGGCTCAACGAAACCGCCGGTTGGGGCCTCGAATTCAACCACGCTAAAGTCTACGCCTCCGACGAGGATCTTGCAGCGCTCGGCTTCACCGATCTGGAGCTGAGCGACGGCATCAACATCATCACCGTCAACTACATGCGGCGCTTCCCGGATGCCTGGTCGGGCTCGTTTGCCAATTTCACGCCCTATGTCGGCGCCGGCATCGGCATCTCGGTGCCCCATGTGGATGTTTCCGACGGGGTCTCCAAGACCTTCGAGTACCAGTATACCGGGCCCGCTGTGGCGTGGCTCGCCGGGGCGTCCTACCCGCTCACGGAGCGCGTCTCCGGATTTGTGGAGTACAAAGGGACCTACTCCCAGAACGAGGCCGATCTGACGGGCGGCGGCACGCTGGAGAGCGACATCATCACCAACGCGCTCAATTTCGGCGTCAGCTACTCTTTCTGATCGGAGCCTAGCCCTCAGGCCGCGTCGCCACCATCGAAGGGCGCGCCGCAAACCGGGTCATCCACGCCGCGAGCGAAGGCCGGCCCGCGCGCCAATCCCGATTCCCATGGCGAAACTCGATGTAGCCCAGCGCGCAGGCCACCGCGATCTGGCCTGCATCCACCTTGTCATGGAGATGCGACATCCACCGCGCCTCGAGCGCATCGAGCGCGCGCGTGGCCTTGCCCCACTGCGCTTCGATCCAGCCGTCAGACTGCTCTGTCTCCGGGCGCACGCGCCGCTCGTAGACCATGAGCACCGCCGCCTCGGCGATCCCGTGACCTGTCGCTTCGAGCGTGAGCACATCCCAAATCCGCCGCTCGGGATATAGATCTGCTCCGCCGCGCTCGTTAAAATAGCGGCAGATCACGCGACTGTCGTAAATTGCCCCGCCGTCAGAGCGCGTCAGCACCGGGATCTTCCCCAAGGGATTGGCCGCCGCCACCGAAGGCGCCGTGTTCACCGGGCTCGTGGTCACGGGCGTGAGGGTGACATCGTCGATGACCCCCGCCTCATGGGCCGTGACCACCGCCATCCGCACAAACGGGGAGGCGGGCGATTGGGTGAGCTCCATGCTCACCGCACGCGCCTCACACGCAGGCGGCTGAGCGCCACGGCATCGATCTCCCAGGCGGGGCCGCGCTGGCCGATACCGACTACGCGCCGAAAGCGGCCCGTCGCATTCACCTGCTCGCCGTCGCGCCGCGCCTCAACGCCCTCTTCCACGGTGTCGAGCGCATCTTCCATGGTCTGGTCACGCCGAAGCTTCGGGATCGCCCGCGCCGCGGCATAACCCGCAAGCGCCACCGCGCCATATCGCAACGCCACCGCGCCCAAAGGTGCCAAAGTTATCGCCATGCCAAATCCTCCTATGGGGTAACGTAGGCACGGCATGCGCGTGCGTCTACGCCCGCCCCGCCTTCATCTTTCAAGAAATACTCCGGGGAGCACGAGGGGCAGGCCCCTCGTCTGGCCATCACGCGGCCAGAAGCCGCCCGTCGCGCTGACCCGCCACGCGCACGGCCCGAATCGCGCCCACCTCCTGATCGGCGGCAAAGCTCACCTCAGTGAAGTGCTCCGTCCGCCCCATCCGAGGGCTTTCGAGGAGCACCTGACGCTCCGCCCCGACCTGTGCGGCGAGATGCGCCGCGACAGCCGCCTCACCGCGCGCCCGCAAGGCCGCAGCCCGCGTCTTGATGGTGGCCCCTTCCACCTGCGGCATCCGGGCCGCCGGCGTGCCGGGACGCGGTGAATAGGGGAAAACATGGAGCCATGTGAGCCCGCATTCCTCCACGAGCCTAAGCGAATTCTCGAAATGAGCATCGGTCTCAGTGGGAAAGCCCGCAATCATGTCCGCGCCAAAGGTCATGCCCGGCCGCAACCGCCGCGCGTCCTCGCAAAAGCGGATCGCATCGTCGCGCAAATGCCGCCGCTTCATGCGCTTGAGGATCAGGTCATCCCCGTGCTGGAGCGACAGGTGCAGATGCGGCATCAGCCGCGGCTCGGTGGCGATGGCCTCCATGAGCGCCTCGTCCACCTCGATCGAATCGATGGAACTGATCCTGAGGCGCGGCAGATCGGGGACGAGTTTCAAAATGCGCCGCACCAGATCGCCGAGCTTCGGCGCCGCTGGCAGATCCGCGCCCCATGAGGTCATGTCGACCCCCGTCAGCACCACTTCGTTGAAGCCGCGATCCACCAGCCGCTTGATCTGATCCACCACTACGCCCGCGGGCACGGAGCGGGAATTGCCGCGACCGTATGGGATGATGCAAAACGTGCAGCGGTGATCGCACCCGTTCTGGACCTGCACATAGGCCCGCGCCCGCGTCCCGAAGCCGTCGATCAGATGCTGCGCCGTCTCGGTGACCGACATGATGTCGTTGACCTGCACGGGCTCGCTGTCGCCGGTGGAAAGAAGCGACCATGTGGACGCCTTCATCTTTTCATCGTTGCCGATGACGTGATCCACCTCCTCCATCGCGGCAAAGGCTTCGGGCTCCACCTGAGCGCCGCAGCCTGTCACGATGATGCGCGCATGGGGGTTGTCGCGCCGCCGCTTGCGGATGTCCTTCTTGGCCTTTCGGATCGCCTCTTGCGTCACAGCACAGGTATTGATGACGACCGCATCGCTCAGCCCCGCCTGCTCGGCGAGTTCACCCATGGCCGCGGTTTCGTAGGCATTCAGGCGGCAGCCGTGGTTGGAAAAGATAGGGGGAGACTTCATAGCGCGGCCAGATAGTCCGGGGTCAGCACCCCGTCGAAGACATGGGCCGTGGGTCCGGCCATCCACACGCCATCCTCGCGCCACGCCACCTCGAGCGTGCCCCCGTCGAGCACGATCTCCACCTCGCGTCCCGTGAGCTCGCGGCGGGCGGCGGCCACGGCCGTCGCGCACGAGGAGGAGCCTGAGGCCAGCGTGATGCCTGTCCCGCGTTCCCACACGCGCATCCGGATGCGCTCGGGGCTCAGGATGGTGGCGAATTGCACATTGGTGCGTTCGGG
>JBCBME010000193.1:0-5306 GCA_039822945.1 Pseudomonadota bacterium | reverse complement strand
CCACAGGCGTGGCCAAGGGCGCAATGCTCACCCATGGCAACCTGATCATGAACATGGAACAGGCCATGGAGCTTTTGGGCGGCGACATGGAAAAAGGCAAAGAGGTGATCCTCACGGCGCTCCCGCTCTACCATATCTTCGCGTTCACGGTGAACATGCTGAGCTTTTACTGGCTGGGCGCGCAAAACGTGCTCATTCCCAACCCCCGGCCGCTGTCGAACATGAAGCGCGCCTTCGAGAATTACAAAATCACCTGGATGACCGGCGTGAATACGCTCTTTAACGGTCTCACCAACGAGGTCTGGTTTCAGGACAGCCCGCCCAAGTATCTGAAATTCGCGGGTGCAGGCGGCATGGCGCTGCAATCGTCCGTGGCCGCGCGCTGGCGCGAAGTGACCGGCACAGAGATCGTGCAGGGGTATGGCCTCACCGAGACCTCCCCTGCCCTCACATTCGAGCCTGTGGGCAAGACGCGCGACGGCACCATCGGCATCCCCGTCCCCTCCACCGACATCAAGCTCTTCGATGACGCGGGCCAACCCGTTGCCAAGGGCGAGCGCGGCGAGATCGCCGCAAAGGGCCCGCAGATCATGAAGGGCTACTGGAAAAAGCCCGAGGAGACCGCAAAGGTCATGGTGGGAGAGTATTTCCTTACCGGCGACATCGGCGTCATGGACGAGGACGGCTACTTCCGCATCGTCGACCGCAAGAAGGACATGGTCGTGGTGTCGGGCTTCAACGTCTACCCCAACGAGGTGGAAGACGTCGTCGTGGCCCATCCCGGCGTGCTCGAGGCTGCCGTCATCGGTGTGCCCGACGGGGCGACAGGCGAGGCCGTGAAAGTCTTCATCGTGGCCTCCGACAAGGGGCTCACCAAGGACGCCCTCCGCGCCTACTGCAAAGAGCACCTCACCGCCTACAAGGTGCCGAAATTCGTGGAATTCCGCGACGACCTGCCGAAATCCAATGTCGGCAAAATCCTGAGAAAAGATCTGCGAACCGAAGAGTTCGCCAAGATCGCAGCGGAGTAACGGGCGATGGTAGATGAAACAACGCAGACCCTTCTGGGGATCATGGTGGCTGTCATCATGCTGGGCCTCGGCTCATCGCTGACGCCGCGGGACTTCCTGCTCGCGCTCAAACGCCCGCAGGGCCTCTTGATCGGGGTGGTGTCGCAATACGGGATCATGCCGCTTCTGGGCTTTCTCTTTGTCACCTTTCTCGTGGTGCCCGAGACGATTGCGCTCGGCATCTTGCTCATGGCCTGTATGCCCGGCGGGACGACGTCGAACGTCTTTACCTACTTCTCCAAGGGCAATCTCGCGCTCTCGCTCCTGATGACGGTGACGTCAACGGCGACGGGCATCTTCCTCATCCCGATCATCCTCGTGATCTACGCGGCCGCCCTCGATATCGAGATCCCGCGCGAAGATATCATCGCTGTTCTGGCGGTGCTGCTGGTGCCGGTCGCCATCGGGATGACGCTGCGCAAGCTCAGCCCCAATGTGGGTGCGGTGATGGAATTCTGCGGCTCGATCCTCGGCGCGTTCTTCATCGTCTTCATCGCGGCGACCTGGATACCGCAAAACTGGCAGTTCCTGCTCAACACGACCGGAGCCACCTACGTCGCGGCCATCGGACTGGGCGTCGTGGGCATCACGCTGGGCTACTACTTCGCGAAGGCGCTGCGGCTCCATCCACGAAACGCCCGCACTGTGGCGCTCGAGACCGGGATCCAGAACGGCCCGCTGGCGATCGCCATCGTCGTCTTCACCTTCCCGGCTGAAGAGCAGCAGGCCATCATGGCCGTGCCCGCGCTCTACTCGCTCTTTATCGTGATCGTGTCGACCTGCGTGGTCTTCATCTTCCGCCGCGCCAACGCCGCGGCCGAGCAAAAGATGCCCGACAGCCTGCTTTAACGCGCGGGCATTTCCATGCACCATGCGGGCGGCCTCGGGAGATCCGGCGGCCGCCTGTTTTCTTTGGAGGCCCCATGCTCTGCAAGATAGGTGAGGTTGAGGTCTGGCGGCTTCTCGATATCCACGCGCCGTTCCTCGCGCCGGAGGTCCTCTTCCCCAATGCCGGCCCGGACGTCTCGCGCCTCATTGAAGAAGACGTGCCGGGTGGGATCTGCCCTGAGACGGGCAAGCTCATCCTGCCGATCCAGAGCTTTCTGCTGAAGACACCCGCCCATGTCATCCTCGTGGACACCTGCGTGGGCACCCACAAGAACCACCCGAAGCTGCCGGACTGGCATCAGCGCACCGACAAGGGCTACCTCGCCGCGCTTGAGGCTGCGGGCGTGGCACCCGAGGAGGTGGACTACGTCCTCTGCACGCACCTGCACAGCGATCACGTGGGTTGGAACACGCAGCTCCTCGATGGGCGCTGGGTGCCCACCTTTCCGCGCGCGAAGTACGTTTTACCCCGAGCCGACGAGGCCTTCCACAGGGCGGAAGGGTCGACGCTTTATACAGAGAGCGTCCTGCCCGTGATCGCGGCGGGTCAGACGGAGCTTACCGATGGGGCGCACAAGATCGGAGACCACATCACGCTCGTGCCCACGCCGGGCCACACGGAAGGGCATGTCTCCATCCTTATCGAAAGCGCGGGCGAGACGGCGCTCATCACCGGGGACGCGATCCACTCCACCGCGCAGTGTCGCCATCCGCACTGGCACTTCCGTTTTGACATGGACCCCGAGCAGGCCGCAGCCACGCGGCGCGCGCTTCTTGGCACGGTCGCAGATGCAGGCCACCTCGTGCTGGGGTCGCATTTTGCGCTGCCCTCGCTCGGCCACGTCGAAGAGGCGGGGGAGAGCTTTCGCTGGAAAGCGCTCGATCCCTGAGGTGACGTGCACGAAAGCGCATGCAGCCTGATCAGAACGGCAGTATAGAGAGCCCTCACCCCCTACCGTGAAGGCCACGCGGCATGTCTGCCATCTCCCTCCTCCGCAACCGCAACTTCGCGAGCCTTTTGACGGCCAACACGATCTTTGGCTCGGCCTTCCCGATGCAGCTAATCCTGGGCGGGCTGGCGGGCCTGATGCTGGCGCCGGGCGAGGGGCTTGCGACGCTCCCCCCCTCCATGCAGACGCTCGCCGCGCTGCTGGCAGCCGCGCCGCTCTCCTTGCTGATGGGGCGTTTCGGGCGGCGGGTTGGCTTTGCGCTCGGGGCGCTTCTCACGCTCTTTGGCGCGCTTGCAGCCATGCATGCGCTTTATTCGGCCAACTTCGTTCTGCTTTGTGTCGGGCATTTCCTGATGGGCGCAGGCTGGGCGGCGTTCCAGTATTTCCGCTTTGCGGCGGGCGAAGTGGTGGAGCCGAAATGGCGGCCCGTGGCGATCTCCTTCATGTTGAGCTCGCTTCTCATCGCGGCCCTCGTTGGACCACAGCTCTTTATCATTGCGCGCGATGCGCTTGATCCGATCCCCTTTGCGGGGGCCTATGCCGCTGTCGCAGGCCTGTCTCTCCTGGGGCTCCTGCCGCTTGCGGCCGTGCGCATTCCGCTGCCCGCGCGCGCCAAGCGCCCCGAGGGGACATCGCGCTTTGCCGCGCTCAGCGCGCTCAAGCGCCGGCCCATCCGCCGCGCCGTGGGGATCGCTGCCGCCTCCCAGGGGGTGATGGTCTTTATCATGGTGCCCACACCCATCGCCATCATCGCCTGCGGCTTTAGCGAGGACACGGCGAGCGACGTTATCCGCTGGCACATCGTGGCGATGTTTGCGCCGAGCTTTTTCACCGGGTTCCTGATCCAACGCTTCGGGGCGGAGACGATCGCGAAGATCGGCCTTGTCACCATCATCGCGTCGGCCATCGGGGCTGCGGCGGGGATCACGGCGTTGAATTTTTACGGGGCGCTCATCGTGCTGGGCATCGGCTGGAACTTTGGCTTCATCGGGGCGACCACGATGCTCGATGCTGCTGTCTCGGAGACGGAGAAGGCTGCCGTGCAGGGCGCCAACGATACGATCATAGCGCTCGTCTCAACGATCTGCGCCTTTGCGTCGGGCGTCGTGATCTCGAGCCTTGGCTGGCCGCTCCTCGCGACCATCGCAGGGGCGCTCGTGCTCTTCGTGATCGGGGCGCTGAGCCTCGACAAACCTGCCCGCCAAGACGCCTGACGCGGCCTTTATTTCCTTGGCGCGGGCCGTGCTGCGCGCATCTGCCACACTTGAGGCGGAACGCCGCGTTGCGTGCCACCGCATACAGCCGATACACGGGTCTTGACGTTGGCGGGCCCAGCCTTAGCGAGGCCTGTCGCCAATCACCGAGGGATCACGAATGGCAGACGCAGCCGTCCACGGACACGAGCATGAGGACAACCGGGACTTCTTCACCCGGTGGTTCATGTCCACCAACCACAAAGATATCGGCATCCTTTACCTGCTGGTCGGGGGCCTGACAGGTTTCATCTCTGTCGCCTTTACCGTCTACATGCGCCTCGAGCTCATGGAGCCCGGCGTGCAGTACATGTGCATGGAGGGGGCGCGGTTCTTCTCGGCGGGGACGCTCGAGGAATGTACCCCCAACGGTCACCTCTGGAACGTGCTCATCACCGCCCACGGCGTGCTGATGATGTTCTTTGTGGTCATTCCGGCCCTCTTCGGCGGATTTGGCAACTATTTCATGCCCTTGCAGATCGGCGCGCCGGACATGGCGTTCCCGCGTCTCAACAACCTGAGCTTCTGGATGTACGTGGCGGGCACCTCGCTCGCGGTGGTGTCCGTCTTTGCGCCGGGCGGCAACGATCAGGCCGGATCTGGCGTGGGCTGGGTGCTTTACCCGCCGCTCTCGGTCAATGAAGGCGGCATGTCGATGGACCTTGCGATCTTCGCGGTCCACCTGTCGGGCGCGTCATCGATCCTGGGCGCGATCAACATGATCACGACCTTCCTCAACATGCGTGCGCCGGGCATGACGCTCTTTAAGGTGCCGCTCTTTGCGTGGTCGATCTTCATCACGTCGTGGCTGATCCTTCTGGCGCTCCCGGTGCTTGCAGGCGCCATCACGATGCTGCTGACAGACCGGAACTTTGGCACGACCTTCTTTGACCCATCAGGAGGCGGGGATCCGGTGCTCTACCAGCACATCCTGTGGTTCTTCGGACACCCCGAAGTCTACATCGTGATCCTGCCGGGCTTTGGCATCATCAGCCACGTCATCGCCACCTTCAGCCGCAAACCTGTCTTTGGCTATCTGCCGATGGTCTGGGCGCTCGTGGCGATGACGTGACTGATGATGCCAAAGCCCGGCAGGATCACGATGTAGACTTCGGGGTGTCCGAAGAACCACAGGATGTGCTGGT
>JBCBME010000192.1:0-5316 GCA_039822945.1 Pseudomonadota bacterium | reverse complement strand
AAATGCCCACCGCGACATAGAGGTTCGGGGCCACGACCTTGCCGGTCTGGCCCACCTGCCAGTCGTTCGGGGCGTAGCCCGAGTCGACCGCTGCGCGGGACGCCCCGACGGCCGCACCGAGCGAGTCTGCCAGCTTTTCGATGATCGCGAACTCCGCCTCGGAGCCCACACCACGGCCACCGGAGACGACGACGCCAGCGGAGGTCAGCTCCGGTCGGTCGCTCTCGGCCACCTTGTCCTCAACCCACTCGGAGAGGCCGGGGTTTGCAGCAGGGCTGATCTCTTCGACGGCGGCAGAGCCACCCTCGCCGGACGCGTCAAACGTAGACGTCCGGATCGTGGCGACCTTGACGGCGTCGGAGGACTTCACGGTCTGGATCGCGTTGCCTGCGTAGATCGGGCGCTCGAACGTGTCGGCATCCACCACGGCGGTGACCTCGGAGATGACCATCACGTCGAGAAGGGCCGCCACGCGGGGCAGGATGTTCTTCGACGCCGCCGTCGAGGGCGCGACGATGTGCGTGTAATCGCCTGCGAGCGAAACGATCAGCGCCGCCACCGGCTCCGCCAGATCATGCCCGTGGGCGGGATCGGAGGAACAGAGCACCTTCGAGACGCCGTCGAGCTTGGCTGCTTCGGCAGCCGCACCCTGGCAGCCATCACCGGCCACGAGGACAGTGACATCGCCCATCTGCTTGGCCGCGGTCAGCGCCTTGGCGGTCGCGTCAACGGAAAGCTCGCCATTGGCGACTTCAGCAATGAGAAGAACAGCCATTACACAGCTCCCACTTCTTTGAGTTTCGATACGAGCTCGTCCACGGAGCCCACTTTGATACCGGCCGCGCGGGCCTCTGGCTCGCCCGTGCTGACGATCTCGAGGCGCGGGGCGACGTCGACGCCGTAGTCGGCGGGCGTCTTTTCATCGAGCGGCTTCTTCTTGGCCTTCATGATGTTGGGCAGCGACGCATAGCGCGGCTCGTTGAGGCGCAGGTCGACCGAGACGATCGCGGGCATCTTGACCTTGATCGTCTGGAGACCGCCATCGACCTCGCGGGTCACGGTGGCGCTGTCGCCCTCCACGGCGATCTCGGAGGCGAATGTCGCCTGCGACCAGCCGGTGAGCGCTGCGAGCATCTGGCCCGTCGCGTTCATGTCGTTGTCGATGGCCTGCTTGCCACAGATCACCATGCCGGGGGCCTCTTCGTCGATGACGCCCTTCAGGATCTTGGCGACCGAAAGCGGCTCGATATCGGTGTGGACGTCATCTGCGGCCACCACGAGGATCGCGCGGTCTGCGCCCATGGCAAGCGCCGTGCGCAGGGTCTCTTGGGACTGCTTGACGCCGATGGAGACAGCGATGACCTCGGAGGCAGTGCCGGCCTCTTTCATGCGGATCGCCTCTTCCACGGCGATCTCGTCAAACGGGTTCATCGACATCTTTACGTTGGCAAGATCGACCCCGCTGCCGTCCGCCTTCACACGGACTTTGACGTTGTAATCGATCACGCGTTTCACAGGCACGAGGACCTTCATGTGTGCGTCTCCTTGTTGGCGTGCGCCTTGGGGGAGCCTGGGCGCGAAAGTTGATTTCGGGGACATGTAGCGGCGCCCCACGAAAGGCGATAGCGAAGAATCGACGCGGGCAGCCCGCCTGACGTCGCGTTTGTGAAATTTTGCCTCTTTTTTTCACTCGCCGCTCTTATAGGCCGCAGCAGCCCAAAGCGCCAGACGGGGCGCAGCTTACCAGTGAGCAGGGTTATCGAGCGGTCCAACGCAGCGCGATGGCCCCGCCAATGGCGTGAACGGCTGGGCGGTCAAACTCTGGCCAAGCCAACCCTCCGGATAGCTGAGCGGTTGCGGCGCCTGCGCTTGCGCCTCGGAGATCTGGGAAAAGCCCACCTTGCTGTAAAAGCTGATGTCCCCGTAAGTCAGCGCGATGTCGACGCCCACGTCACGCAGGGCGCCCAGGGCGTGGCGGATCAGACGCTGGCCGAGCCCTTTGCCCTGATGCTCCGGGGCGACGGCCACGGGGGAGAGGATGTACACATTGCGCGGGTCCTCGGCGTAGGTGACAGGGGTGAAGAAGATGCTGGCCAAGATCTCCTCCCCCGCCACGGCCGAAAAGACGTGGAGGTCATCTCCCTCGAGAGAGGCGAGCATGTCTGCCACGAGATCCCGGATCTCGACGCCGGCCTCTTCGCCCTCTGATTGGGTGAAGGTGCGCAGGAACATGTCGATGATGCGCGCTTTCTGGTTCATGTACTCTGTGGTGACGTCCATGGTCTGCCTTCTGTCAGAGTGGTGTAGCGCGTCCAATACCCGGGACATGCGTTGGGCATTGCGGGCGCCGTGAACTCGTTTCTATTCTAGACGCAAGCTGAGCGTGAGGGGGCCATGTCGGTCATAAGCCACATCACTTTTGGGACGAACGATCCGGAGCGGTCGGGGCGCTTTTACGACGAGGTGCTGGGCGTGCTCGGGTTCACGCGACTGCCAAAGCCGCAAGGCAAGCCCCCCGCCTATGAGAAGGGCGGACTGCCGACGGTCTATCTCTACCGTCCCTTGGATGGGCGCCCGGCCACGTGGGGAAACGGGACCCATGTGGCCTTTGTGGCCGACACGCACCAAAGCGTCCGGGACTTTCACGAGGCCGCGTTGCGTCTGGGTGGAACGAGCGAGGGCGCACCCGGCCCCCGCCCGCATTACGGCGAGAATTACTACGCCGCTTATGTGCGCGACCCGGATGGCAACAAGCTGCAGGCTGTGTGCTACGCCTCAGACGGCTAAGCCCGAAGAACTTAGCTATTTTTCAGCCTGGACCCCGCCCTTCCGGGGTCCAAGCCGTCCACTGGACGCCCCGCCGCTTTCAGCGGTTCGCCCCCGCTTCCAGCCGGGGCTCCGCCCTTCCGGGGGCCGGGCCGTCCACTGGACGCCCCGCCGCTTTCAGCGGTTCGCCCCCGGAACCCAGAGCACGTCTGCTTCACCATCGTTGTTGGCGATGCGGGAGGCCACGAAGAACCAGTCGGAGAGACGGTTGAGATATTTGACGCCCGCGGGGTTCACGCTTTCCATCGTGCCGAGTTCGACGGAGAGCCGTTCTGCCCGGCGCGCCACGGTGCGCGACACATGCAGATGCGCTGCAAGGGCAGAGCCCCCGGGCAGGATAAAGCTTTTGAGCGGTGAGAGACGCTTGTTCATCACGTCGATCTCGGCCTCGAGGCGCTCCACCTGCGCCATGGTCATACGCAACGGCGGGTATTTGGCCTCATTGTCCTTTTCCATGTCAGGGCGGCAGAGATCGGCCCCGAGATCGAAGAGGTCATTCTGGATGGCAGAAAGCTGGCCATCCATGTCGCCGGTGCTGTGCAGGCGCGCGACGCCCACGGTCGCGTTCAGCTCATCAACGGTGCCATAGGCGGTGACGCGCATGGAATGCTTGGCCACGCGGCTGCCATTGCCCAGCGCTGTCTCCCCGCCATCACCGGTGCGGGTGTAAATTCTCGATAGTACGACCATCGGTTTCTCTTTCTGCGTCTTATCCGCGTGAGGCCACCAAGATCAGGATCAGTACGATGGCCGCGGCCTGCGCGATCAGCCGGTACTGCATGAGCTTGTTGGCGTTCTTCTTGTTGAACTCACCCCCGCGCGCGAAGGCACCGATGCCCACGGCCAGGATGCCGGCGACAAGGACAACTGCGAGGATGACGACAATGAGGAAGGGTTCTTGCATGTTTCAGGTTCTCCGGGAGAGCAGGTAACCCAGCCTTAGAAGCGGACAAGGAGCGCATCGAGCATCCGGCGCGGCAAAATGCGCCGCGCGGCCGCCAAAAGGTAAGTGGGCGTGGTGATCTTGTAGCGGGAGGCCGGGCGCCGATCGCTCAGCGCTCTGTGCACTTTGATCGAGACCGCGCGCGGCGTGAGCTCGAACGGGTCAGGCCCGGACGCCTCAGCGTAAAGGCGCGGGATCAGCGCCTTTTCGTAGAGATTGCGGAGGGCTGAGTTCTCCCAATCGATCCAGCGCTCGAAATGCGCGATGGAGTTTTGCCGGATCTCGGTGCCGATGGGCCCCGGCTGTATCAGGATGACGTGGATGTTTGAGGGCTTGAGCTCGAGACGCATCGTGTCCGACAGGCCCTCCATCGCGAATTTGGTGGTGTTGTAGGACGACCGCCAGCGCAGCGCCGCAAACCCCAGCACCGACGAGCAATTCAGGATGCGGCCATGGCCCTGGGCGCGCATCACCGGGATCACCCGGCAGGTGAGGTCGTGATAGCCAAAGAGATTGGCCTCGAAATTCTGCCGAAGTGCCGCGCGCGGCAGATCCTCGCCCGCGCCGGGGATGGCGTAGGCGCCGTTGTTGAAAAGCGCGTCGAGCGTGCCGCCGGTGGCCTCCAGCACCTCGGCCAAGCCGCTTTCGATACTGGCCTCGTCCTCGTAGTCGATCCGGGGCGCCTCAAACCCCTCACCCCGCAGACGCTCGCAATCGGCCTCGGCGCGGCAGGACGCAAAGACGCGCCAGCCCTTGCGCCGCAGATACTGCGCGCAATCGTAGCCGATCCCGCTCGATGAGCCTGTGATGAGAATGGATTTTTCAGCCATGCCTGCCCCCGCTTCTTTGCGCGGAGGAAGGCCCGATTAGCGCGCGAAGTGCAAGATCAGTTCACCGGCTGCATGAGGCTTTCGGCCATCCAGCCCACGGCCCCTGTGTCGCTCACGCGGATCTGGAGCCAGCCATTGCCGGGCTCGGCGATCACCTCTGCCTCGGCCCCGCGGGTGAGCGTGGCGAGGATGGGAAAGCTCGTGCCCGGCCCGTTGCGCATATTCACGCGCGTGCCGGCGACCGCGCGGATGTCAGCGGTGCTTGAGGCGACGATGAGGGGCTCAGCGACAGCCTCCTCCACGGGCTGGACAGGTACGGTCGCCGTGCCGAGCACGGTGACGAGCGCCTCGTTGGCCCCGCTGAAGCGAGCCCGGGTGAGCGCCGCGATGTCTTCGGACGGCTCCTCGGAGACGATGGGCGCCAGGGACGGGGACGTCGTGGCCTGAGCCACCTCTACCCGCTCTTCGCGCTCGACCGCTTGCAGAAGCTCATTGAGAGGCCGCGCCTCTTGCTGTGGCGGCTCAAAATCGGTGCCACCGCTCAACTCGAAAAAGACCCAGCCGAGCATAAGAAACGTCACAATCATAAAACGTGCCACCACACACTGCGCGGTATTTTTCGCTGCAACTGCGCAAAGCGCATCAACATTTGTTAAAATAAGGTGATTCTGGTGTCTGCCGACCGGAATGCTGTCAGGTGGGGGAGTGTGCGGTGGC
>JBCBME010000191.1:0-5364 GCA_039822945.1 Pseudomonadota bacterium | reverse complement strand
ATCACGTCACGGATGCCGATGTGGCCGAGGGCGGAATAGGCCGCCTGGGATCGACAAAGGTATTGAGCTCTTCTCCCGCCACGAGCGCGCCCCCAAGGGCGCGGACAGCTGCCATCTGCACGATGGCATCCCGCTCCACCGAAAGGCCCGTCGTCTCCAGATCAAGCACCACGAAACACAGGTCGCGCAGCGGCGTCTCGCCAAGCGCGCACGGCTCTGCGATGTCCATCAGATCAAAATCGAACACGAGCGGCCGCGCCTCGATCGCGGGGCTGAGCGCATCGGGGGCATCGACAAAGATGAGGTGCCCGTCACCGCCCAGAGCCTTCAGCCGCGCCTGCAGCCGGTTTGCCCCCACGCTCAGCGTAAACGTGACGAGGCCGGCGCCGCCCTCTCCGAGCCGGGCCATCGCCGCCTCGATCTCGCGCGTCTCGAGGTAATCGCTTACCGGGGCCTTGAGGCGCGGGGGCGCGATCACCGACAGGATCTCCGCGGCCTGCGCGTCGTAAAGAACGATCTCCTGCGCGGGATTGAGGAGGATCGTGGCAATGGGGATCTCGGTCAAAAGCGCAGTGAGCCGCGCATGCTCAGACCCAAGCTGCGCCGTCTCCCGCGCCACTTCGGCCGCCACGTCCTGAAGGGTGGCGCGCGCCGTCCCCGAAAGATCCGACAGAGCCGGGGCCAGATCGCCCAGATGCCGTGCGCTCTCAGCCTCAATCGGCCCCGAAACATCGCCCCGGGCCCGCACCCGCATATCTGCCGAAAGCCGGATGATGGGCTTGGCGACGTTCTCATCAAAGAGCAGCCAGACCCCGAGCACGAGCGCGGTGTTGAGAAACGCAAAAAGCACGAACGCCGTCATCAAAGGCGCCGCTGGAAGGGCAGGCTCAGCCCGCAGCCCCGCAAACAAGAGCCCGCCCGCGCTGATCAAAAGCGCGCCGCCCGCCAGAAGGGCGAAAAACAGAAAGACGCGCAGGCGAAGGCTGAGGCGACCCATGGCCCTACACCTCGCAAGCCGTGTTGAGGAGCGCGTCATCGGGGGCGACCGCCACCCAATCGGCATTGGCCACGGCGCCGCCTGCGTCAAACTCCGCCCCGTCGATCAAAAGCGCCGAACGGGACGCCGCGCAGTCAAAGAGCATCGGCGCGCGGTTCACCGGCGACCAGCGGCCAAAGAAGTAGAGATCCACGAGCTTTTGGTCCGGCAGCGCGTCATTGGTGCGCGTGCTCTGCTGATCGACGGCCACGAAGCGCTTCGTGTAGGGCCAGACCTGCGTCCAGGGCCTGAGCCAGCTTTCCTCCTCAACGGTGACGGCCACGGCGAGACCCTCGGGCAGCTCGCCCGCGGTGCGGTCATACCACGTGTATTCCTGCGTGATCGTCATCGCGATCATGCCGAGGCCCGCCACCACGGGCGTGATCCACTTGGGCAGACGCCGCCCGGTGAGCGCGTTCGCGGCCATGGCAAGCCCTGCACAGGCGATGCCCGCGATGATCGTGGCGATGAGTTCGAGAAACATGAGCGGCCCTCCCTGCCGATGTTGTCCTTCAGCCTACCCCAAGGCAGCTTTTCCGCTCCCCGCGGCCGATTGCAGCGTCTTGACCACCACAAAGGCGTCGCGCAGGTGGCTCCGCTCAAAATCCGACAGGCGCGATGGGTCGAGGAAATTCGTGGGTTTGTCGCCGCCGCGGACCTCTTCGGCCTGATGGCTGAGCCGCAGCCCCGCGATGAGGTCGTAGGCGTCGAGAAGATCCGCGCCGCCCGAGGGTGACAGGAGCCGCGCGTCCATCGCGGCCTTGATGCGCGCGCGCGTATTGGCCGGGCGAAGCCGCCCCGACAGCGCGTAGATCCGCGCCAGATCGACGATGGGCACGACGCCATTGAGCTTGAGGTCGAGCTCGTTGCGATGCTCGCCCGAACGGATGGTGGCAAGCCCGCGCAAGAGCCCCAGCGGCGGGTGATGCTTGAGCGCGTTCGAGACCATATGCGCCACAAAGATCGAATTCTTCGAGGCCCGCTCCAAAACATCGGCCTGCAGACCTTCAAAGAGCGTCTCGTCCCCCCCAATGGGGCGCAGATCAAACATCACGGAGGCGAGCATCTGCGCCTCGGGCCCGGGCTTGGCGATCCACCCGGCAAAGTATTCCCGCCAGGTGCTGAGCGGCTGACACCAGCGGGGGGCCGTGGCCATCATGTCCCCAGGGCAAAAGAAGTAGCCCGCCTCATCGAGGCCCGTGCTCACAAACCGCGCGAGATCGGCAAAGTAGGGCATGTCCTCGGCGCGCACGTCATCGGCGATGATCAGGCAATTGTCCTGGTCGGAGATCCCCGTCTGCTCCTGCCGCCCCTGAGAGCCGCAAGCGAGCCAGAGATAGCGCGCGGGCGGTGCGCCCAGCGTTTCCTCGGCCAGTGTCAACAGGCGGCGGGTGGCCGTGTCGGCGATATCGGTGATGAGCCGCGACACCACCTCATGGCGGTTTCCGGCATCGACGAGCGAGGCGAGGAGCTCCGGGATCTCCGCCGTGGCCCGCGCCATCTCCGCCGCGGAGCGCGCGCGGGAGACGCGTCCGACAAGTTCAGCAGACGAAAGCGCCTGCGCCCGGGTGAGATCGGTCTGCGTGACGATCCCCAACAGCGTGTCGCCCGCGACGACAGGCACATGCCCGATCCGCCGCTCCGCCATCAGGTGCAGGACGTCTGTGACGAGCGCGTCCGGCCCGAGGGTCAGCGGGCGCTCGGTCATGATCGAATAGACAGGCTCGCTCGGCACGCTGTCGCCCACGATGACGCGCCGGTTGAGATCACGGAGCGTGACGATCCCGCGGAACGCCGTGCCGTCCATGACGCAGATCGAAGAGATATTGCGCTCCGCCATGAGCGAGGCTGCCGCGCGGATCGTATCGTCGGGCGCACAGGTGACAGGCGCGCCCGTCATCACGCGGCCCACCGGCAGTGTCGCAAGATCGGTGCGTTCGGGGCGCGCGGCGCGGCGGCGGTCAAAGAAGCGGCGCACCGCGTCATGGGCCTTTATGAGTCCGTGGAACGTCTCGGAGGGGACAAGGATCGCCTGCGTCGGCTGCGTCACCGTCGCCGTGCGGCTCGCGCGGCCATCGCGCAAAAGCGCCCGCTCGCCAAAGGAATTTCTGGGTCCGAGGATCGAGAGCTGGACGTCGGCCTCATCGGTGACTTCCACCTCGCCCTCGGTGATGACGTAGAGCCCGGCCACATCGTCGCCGATGGCAAAGACCGTCTCACCCCGGGCATAGTCGCGCGCCTCGCAGACCTTGCTCAGCGCCGCAAGCTCGCTCGCCGGCAGGCTGTCATAGGGATGCACGGAGGCCAGGAAATGCGACAGATCGGGGGAGAGGGCCATGGGAGCTCCACTCAATGGATTGTCCTGCCCGGGGGTTGGACCCGGGCAGGACCAGGGAGGAATGCGGGGCGCTCAGGAGGGACGCCCCACATACTGCACTCAGTGCCCGTCGACCGCCGCACCGGCCCCGCGGGGGATGCGCACGCTCTCGACGAGATCCTTGATCTCCTGCGGGGTCTCCTTGGTCATGCCGGCCACCACGTAGGCCACCGAGAAGTTGACCAGAGCACCGATCGCACCGAAGGAGGTGGACTTGATCGGCCCCAGCAGCGGGTCTGCATCCGTGAACGTGTTGGTGTCCGGGATGAAGAACCAGCCCTTGTGCAGGAAGATGTAGACAAGCGTCACGGTAAGACCCGCGAGCATGCCCGCCACGGCACCGGAGTTGTTGATGCGGGTCGAGAAGATCCCCATCATCAGCGCCGGGAAGATCGAGGCCGCCGCGAGACCAAAGGCCAACGCCACCGTCTGAGCTGCAAAGCCCGGCGGGTTCAGACCCAGGATCACCGCCACAACGATCGCCGCTGCCATCGAGATCCGCGCCCAAAGGAGCTCGGACTTCTCCGACATGTTGGGCGTCAGCTGCCCCTTCAGAAGGTCATGGGAGACCGCCGAAGAGATCGCCAGCAAGAGACCGGCTGCCGTTGACAGCGCCGCCGCAAGGCCGCCTGCCGCCACAAGGCCGATCACCCAGCCCGGCAGGGACGCGATCTCGGGATTGGCGAGCACGAGGATGTCGCGGTTGAACTTGGTGAGCTCATTGCCCGCCCAGCCATTCGCTTCGGCCTTCGCCTGCAGATCAGCATTCTTGTCGTTGTAATACTGGATCATGCCGTCGCCGTTCTTGTCTTCCCAATCGAGAAGACCGGTCTTCTGCCAGGTCGCCATCCACGCATATTCGGGCGCGGTGTCGATCTGCTCCACGCTCACAGCCTGACCATCCGTGCCGTTGGGCCACATCAGCTCAGAGATGTTGAGGCGTGCCATCGCACCCACGGCAGGCGCCGTCAGGTAGAGAAGCGCGATGAAAACGAGCGTCCAGCCTGCAGACCAGCGCGCGTCAGACACCTTGGGCACCGTGAAGAAGCGCATGATCACGTGGGGCAGGCCCGCGGTACCGATCATCAGCGACAGCGTGAAGAGCACCATGTTGATCGTGGAGCCATGCGCCGCGGTGTATTCCGCAAAGCCCAGGTCACGCACGATCTGGTCGAGCTTCGCCAGAAGCGGCTCGCCACCCTCGGTCGCGCTGAAGAGGCCAATCGCCGGGATCGGCGTGCCCGTCAGCTGGAGCGAAATGAACACAGCCGGGATCGTGTAGGCCGTGATCAGAACGCAATACTGCGCCACCTGCGTGTAGGTCACACCCTTCATGCCGCCAAAGACGGCGTAGGCGAAGACCACGCAGGAGCCGATCAGAAGACCCCAGGTTGTGTCGATCTCGAGGAAGCGGCCAAAGGCGATGCCCACGCCCTGCATCTGGCCGATCACGTAAGTGATGGAGGCCACCAGCAGACAGATCACAGCCACGAGGCGCGCGGTCTTGGAGTAGAAACGATCACCGATGAACTCGGACACCGTGAACTTCCCGAACTTGCGCAGGTAAGGCGCGAGCAGCAGGGCAAGAAGCACGTAGCCCCCCGTCCATCCCATCAGGAAGGAGGAGTTGTCATAGCCGGTGAAGGCGATGAGACCCGCCATCGAGATGAAGGAGGCCGCAGACATCCAGTCGGCGGCGGTGGCCATGCCGTTCGTGACCGGGTGCACGCCCCGGCCAGCCGCATAGAATTCAGATGTGGAGCCCGCGCGGGCCCACACCGCGATCCCGATGTAGAGCGCGAAGGATGCGCCCACAAAGAGAAGGTTGAGTGTAAACTGGTCCATGGATGATTACTCCTCGTCCACGCCGTATTCACGGTCGAGCCGGTTCATCCGCCACGCGTAGAAAAAGATCAGCGCGAGGAAGCAGAGGATGGAGCCTTGCTGGGCA